>JBGSTN010000366.1:0-3993 GCA_041736455.1 Burkholderiaceae bacterium
AGCGATCATCGCGCCGTTGTCGCTGCAAAGAGCGGGTGGCGGGAAGAAGACTTCGAACATCCGCCCCCGATCGTGCGTCCGGGCCGCCTGGGCGAGACGTTCACGCAAGCGCCGGTTCGCGCTGACCCCGCCCGCCACGACGAGCCTCGGTATACCGGTCTGGTGAATGGCTGCCACGGCCTTCGCCGCCAGTACCTCGGTGATCGCTTCCTGGATTTCCGCCGCCAGATGAGCCTGATCGTCGGGGCCCGGCGGATCCTTCCTCATCCGCGTCATCACGGCCGTCTTGAGACCGGAAAAGCTGAAGTCCAGATCGCCCGAGTGCAGCATCGGCCTGGGTAGTCGGTAACGGCTGCCGGAACGCCCCCGACTGGCGAGCGCGGCCAGCGCCGGTCCACCCGGATAGGGCAGGCCCATCAGTTTGGCGGACTTGTCGAACGCTTCTCCGGCGGCATCGTCGAGGCTGTCGCCGAGCAGTTCGTACTGCCCGACGGCATGCGCAGCAAGCAACTGCGTATGGCCTCCCGATACCAGCAGGGCGACGAACGGAAACGACGGCGACGGCTCGGCGAGCAGGGGTGACAGGAGATGGCCCTCCATGTGATTGATCGCGAGGGCGGGAATGCCCAGGCTGTAGGCGAGGGCGGCCCCGGTGGCAGCGCCGACCAGCAATGCGCCAGCCAGGCCCGGTCCGTGGGTGCTGGCGACGGCGTCGATGTCGCGGTATCGGCGCGATGCATGCGCGAGCACCTGCTCCGTCAACGGGACGATGCGGCGAATATGGTCCCGTGATGCCAGCTCCGGCACCACGCCGCCGTAGTCGCGATGCATGTCGATCTGTGAATGCAGCGCTTGCGCGAGCAGACCGGCACGCGTGTCGAACAGTGCGACACCGGTTTCATCACAGGAACTCTCGATACCAAGAACCAGCAAGATCGGCCTCTGGACCAGAACGTCGAAGGGTGGATTGTCGCCGATCGGAGGGCCGCCATCGATCGCCCGGCATCGGCACCGCTTCAGACCACGATCAGCAGATCTTCGCCGGTGAGCTCATGGTGCGCGACGGACACGCGATTGCGGCCCGCGTGCTTGGCCTTGTAAAGCTCCAGGTCGGCCGTCTTGAGCAGCGACTCCAGCATTTCGCCCTGCGCGGCGATGGTGCCGCCGACGCTGACCGTCACCGGAATGAGCAGGTTTTCGCTCTGCCCGGCGACGCCGCTGCGCCGATAAGGCGTGTTCGCGATGGCCAGGCGCAGGCGCTCGGCAACGATCCGCGCATCATCGGCCTGATTGATCGGCACGATCGCGCAGAATTCCTCGCCCCCATAACGGGCCACGACCGCTTCCGGACGCAGACTCTTGCGGACGATGCGTGCGCAATGCTTCAGCACGCCATCGCCGACTTCATGGCCGTGGCGATCATTGACCGCCTTGAAATGATCGATATCGATCATCAGCACGGCAACCAGCTTGCCTTCGAGGCGCGTACGGCCAAGCAGGCTTTCACCATGTTCGGCCAGACTGCCGCGGGCAGTGAGATTCGTGAGCGCATCGGTTTCCGCTCGGTGCTGCAATTCCTGCAGATTGCGAGACGTGAGCGTGAGCACGACGACGGCCGTGAAAGCGATCGGCAGCAGAAAGCGGGCCATCGCGACCAGCGCGATCGGCAACGTGAACTCGATCGGCCCCTGGCCCAGCACCCAATGTTCGGCGGCGACCAGATAGTATTCGGCGGCGCAGGCAGCCGCCTGCGACACCAGGATCGCCAGCGTGAGCTTGCGAAACTCGCCGTTGCCTTCCGGCGGTGCCGTCATGATGCGCAGCGTGGTCACCACCATGATCACCGCCAGCAACGCGGCGCTGGTCAGCGCCCAGTGACGGTCGTTGCCGGAATTCAGATGCAGAAGGCTCAGGATCAGCACGGCGGCCGTCAGTTGCAGCCACAACCAGCGCAATCGTCGATAGCCGGTCGCGATCCGGACGGCGACCTCGACGCCCACGATGGTGCCTATCGTGGCGACGAAGGCCACGGCTTCGCGAGTGGGGAACGAATCCGCGCCGGCAAGCATGTCCCCGTCGATGCCCATCGCGGCGATGAACAGGGCAACCGCATTGAGCCCGATGGCCAGGGTGAACAACGGAATCGACGGCGCTTTCTCGGATGTATCGAGGGAACGCAGATTCCAGACGCAAACGGCCGTGATCATCGCAACCAGCGCGGCGAGCAGGTAGGCGTGTTCCAGTTTGATCAGGACAAAGGTACTCACCACGAACCTTTCTATGCGCACAGCGACCTGAGGGCCCCGTCGGTCGGCGGAACGACCCGCCCGGGAAACGGCTGGCCAATGCCAGACCCAGCTTTCGATCACGGTGAATGAACCAGTATGTCATGGGCTTCCGCACTCGTCGCGACGGTTACCGTTTATTGCTCCTGCTGCGACGTATCGGTGCGTTGCCGACCCGCGGCATCGAATCCGGATCGGATCCTCCCGTGGATTCGAAACCCATTCGATTATCCTGCAGACGTTCGAATCGGCAATCCCTTGCGGCCGATCATGGGGCCGGGCGTTCCGAAAGCCGCTTGCTGGCGCCACACCACTCCCGGATTTGCCGTTCGGTAGGAAAACGGACTACAATTTACGGTTCCCGCGGTACATGACCGGGTGCAACACCGACAAACCTGTACCGGACCAACATTTTTGCCAGACCAACATCTGGAGTCACGCCCCACATGCCCACGATTCGCGTCAAAGAGAACGAGCCCTTCGATGTCGCCCTGCGGCGCTTCAAACGCACTATCGAGAAAGCAGGCATCATCACCGAGCTCCGCTCGCGCGAGTTCTACGAGAAGCCGACCGCCGAACGCAAGCGCAAGAAGGCTGCCGCGGTCAAGCGGCATTTCAAGCGGTTGCGCAGCCAGATGCTGCCCAAGAAAATGTACTGAGTAGGCTTCGGCCCGGTTCGGGTCGATTGCACGCACGGCGCGCTGCCACGGCACCGCGCCCGATTCGGTCTGAAGGCCTGTCATTCGCGGGCTCTACGTAGAAGGCCCGCCGGAGCGCGGGCTTTTCGCATTCGAGGGGGACGCCATGACGCTCAGGGCCCGCATCACCGACGACATGAAGACCGCGATGAAGGCGCGCGATTCCGCCCGCCTGGCGGCGATCAGGCTGCTGCTGGCTGCGGTCAGGCAGAAGGAGATCGATGAACGTATCGAACTCGACGATGCCCAGACGCTCGCGATCATCGACAAGCTGATCAAGCAGAGGCGCGATTCGATCGAGCAGTACGACAAGGCCGGCCGCGACGACCTGGCCTCGATCGAGAGGGCCGAGGTCGAGGTGCTTGCCCGGTACATGCCCGCGGCGGCCTCCGCCGACGAGGTGACAGCGGCGATTGCAGCGGCGATCACCGCGACCGGCGCTTCGGGTATCAAGGACATGGGAAAAGTGATGAATCGATTGCGGCAGACGCTCGCGGGTCGTGCCGACATGGGCGAACTGTCGGCCGCCGTCAAGAAGGCGCTGGGATAGGGCGGCGCCAGGAGAGTCGAAGGTTCTCCGGCAACGTGCTGGCTGGCGTGTGTGGCTCCGATACCATTGAGCGATGATCCCGCAGGCCTTCATCCAGGAGTTGCTCGACCGTGTCGACATCGTCGAGGTGGTCGGTCGCGCCGTCAAGCTGCGCAAGGCCGGTGCGAACATGGTCGGGCTCTGCCCGTTCCATGACGAGAAGTCGCCATCGTTCACTGTCAGCCCCGCCAAGCAGTTCTATCACTGTTTCGGTTGCCAGGCCCATGGCTCGGCGATCGGGTTCCTGATCGAGCATTCCGGGCTGAGCTTCGTCGATGCCGTCAACGACCTGGCCCAGGGCCTGGGGCTGACCGTGCCCGACGAGCGGTCGCAGGTGGCGCGAGTCGCGCCGCGGCCGAATCTGGTCGAACGACTCGAACAGGCTGCGCGGTTCTATCAACAGCGCCTGCGCGATTCGGCG
>JBGSTN010000398.1:0-9372 GCA_041736455.1 Burkholderiaceae bacterium
GGCGGTGACGCGTGATCCTGGTGTGGTGCTCGCCGTCCTCACAGCCGACTGCCTGCCGGTCGTATTCGCCGATCCCCGATCGAACGTGATCGGTATCGCGCATGCGGGGTGGCGCGGACTTGCAGCCGGTGTCCTCGAGAACACGCTCGCCGCCATGGCGGGACTCGGCGCCGCCACCGACGACATCGTCGCATGGCTCGGACCGGCAATCGGATCGAGCGCGTTCGAAGTGGGAAACGAAGTCAGAGAGGTCTTCTGCGCTGCCGACGTGCAGGCTCGGAATCACTTCGTCCGTTCCCCCGTCCATGACGGCAAGTGGTATGCCGATCTGCACGGACTGGCGGCGCATCGCCTGGCTGCCTGCGGCGTCATCGCGCCGCGCGTTCCCGTCAGTTGCACCTATACCGAGGCAGCACGGTTCTACTCGTACCGGCGCGATGGCGTGACCGGTCGCATGGCGACCCTGGTCTGGATGTCGATTCCTCGCCGCTGACCCGCACCGGCGCGTGCGGCTTGCGGGTCGTTCAGGCCGCGCGATTATCCGTACGAGGACGACGGGAATCCAGTGCGCCATCCGGGCTCTTGTCGACCACGACGTTTTCATTGCCGCGGTCGTTGCGGTCATTGCGGTCATTGCGGTCATTGCCGTCACTGGCGTCACTGGCGTCACTGGCGGAACGGCCGGCGTCGGCTCGACTTCCGGCCTTCCCCGAAATCCCCAGGGGCACGGTACCTTCGGCGTTCGCAGGGTTCCCGGCAGCGAGTTGCCTGCGCCGCCGTCGCGCCCTCGCCGGTGTCGCGAGCAGATAGAGAACGATGCTCAACGGAAAGATGCCATAGAACACCAGCGTGCCGATGGCCGCGAGCCAGGTCGGCTGTGTTGCGGCCATCAATATCACGACATACAGCCAGGCAATAGCGACGATGAGCATGAGGAGAACGCGAACTGCGATGAATCGAGCATACAAGGCCACGACGCGCCGCCCCGACCGTAGGGTGATTTGCGGGCCCCGGATGATCGCAATATTCTGCGAGAATCCAAGGCAGTTCACGCAGCCTATCGCCATTGACAAATCGTTGTCGCAGTGCAGAATGAGGTTATGTCGCGGGACGGGTTACGCTTCGTGACGTGGGCAATCCGAATGCTTGCCCGCGCATCCGAGCGATAGCGCTCATTCTCTTGCACACATGCGATCAAATCGCCCAGGTTGAGACATGACCGACCGTAAAGACAACTCGAGACAATCGACCGCGCGACGCGCGGATAGCGAAGCGCCGGCAGCTACGGCGAGCAGGAAGGCGAAGGCGCCACCGCGCAAACGCGTTGCTGCCAAGAAGCCGTCACGTTCGGACGCGGGAAAATCGACCGCCGCCGCGAATGTCGGAATAACGTCGGCCACGACGAAGGGGCGCAAATCGCCGGCCTCGAAGGCGCCGGCCCGTCGATCGCTGCGGGATGATTCCGCTGCAGGCAACCGTGAAGAGGCTGGTGCCGCGTCGGCCGCCAAGCCGGGGGCTCGTGCCGGGTCGAGAACAGGCGCGAAGGCAGTCCCGAATCCGGCTGGTGCAACGACTGCCGTCGACAATGCCGTGAAGACGGCTCGTGCCGGCTTGTCCGATCTCACGAACCACGCCTGGACATTCGACCCGACCGCAGTCCAGAAGCTCCAGAGCGACTACCTGGAGCGCATGAAGGCTCTGATCGATGCGGGCCCGCAGGCCGCAGCGCCTCGTGATCGACGTTTCCAGAGCGAAGCATGGCATGAAGGCCTGTTCGGTTGGAATGCCGCGCTCTACGAACTCAACGCAGAATTCATGAGCCGACTCGCCGACACTTTCGAAGGCGATGCGAAATCGCGAGATCGCCTGCGGTTCGCAACCCAGCAGTGGATCGATGCGACGGCACCCACCAACTTCCTGGTGTCGAATCCGGAGGCCCAGAAGAAACTGCTCGAAACGGGCGGCAGGAGCCTGGCCACCGGCCTCGGCAACATGCTGGGCGACATTCAGAAGGGGCGTATCAGCCAGACCGACGAGTCTGCCTTCGAGGTCGGGCGTGATCTCGCGGTGACTCCGGGACAGGTCGTCTACCAGAACGAGCTTTTCCAGTTGGTCCAGTACGACCCTGTGACTGCCCGGGTCGGCGAGCTGCCTTTGTTGATGGTGCCGCCTTGCATCAACAAGTTCTACATCCTCGATCTGCAGCCGGCGAATTCCGTGGTCGCCCATATGGTGGCCGAAGGCCATACGGTCTTCATGCTGTCCTGGAAGAACGTACGGGCCGATCAGGGTGACCTCACCTGGGACGATTACCTCTCGAAGGGGGTTGTCGAGGCCATTGGTGTGACGCGAGAGATCTGTGGCACCGAGCAGATCAATGCGCTGGGTTTCTGCGTCGGTGGAACGATCATCGCCACGACGCTGGCGTGCCTGGCCGCCCGCGATGAACGTCCGGTGCGCAGTCTTACGCTGTTGACCACGCTGCTCGATTTCAGCAATGCGGGCATTCTCAACATCTTCGTCGACGAGGCTCATGTCGCGCTGCGTGAGGCCACGATCGGCAATGGCGGCATCATGGCGGGCAGCGAACTCGCACAGACGTTTTCGGCGCTGAGGCCGACCGATCTGATCTGGAACTACGTGGTTCGCAATTACCTGCAGGGCGAAGCGCCGCCTGCCTTCGATCTGCTGTTCTGGAATTCGGACAGCACCAATCTCCCGGGGCCGATGTTCTGCTGGTATCTGCGTCACATGTATCTCCAGAACGAACTTTGCCAGCCGGGTCGCCTGACCTGCATGGGTGAATCGGTCGATCTGGGGGCCATCGACGTGCCCGTTTACATATATGCTTCCCGGGAAGACCACATCGTGCCGTGGGACTCGGCCTACGCGTCGACCCGGCTTCTCGACAATGACCGTCGCTTCGTGCTGGGCGCGAGCGGGCACATCGCCGGTGTGATCAATCCGCCGGCAAAAGGAAAACGCAATTACTGGACCAACGATCGCCTGGTACCGGATGCCCAGCAATGGTTCGACGGCGCGACCGAACATCCTGGTAGCTGGTGGCCCGACTGGTGCGAGTGGCTGTCCCGGTTCCGCGGCCCGATGGTCGCAGCGCGGCGACCGGGCACGGCCCGCTATCCTGTGCTCGAACCGGCACCGGGTTCGTATGTGAAAGCCAGGGCATCCGACTGAAACGAGCACCACCCAATGGGAGCGGCATCATTCAAGAGAACCGCCCTTTCTGCAGACAAGAACGCCGCAGGCGAAGAGGAAGACGAACATGAGCAAGCGAGTTGCATACGTGACAGGTGGCATGGGTGGAATCGGTACCTCGATCTGCCGCAGTCTCCACGACTTGGGCCATACGGTCATCGCCGGTTGCGGGCCGAGCCGCGATTTCGAGAAGTGGATCGGCGAGCAGAAAGCCGATGGCTATACCATGTACGCTTCGGTCGGCAATGTCGGCGACTGGGACTCGACGAAGGCCGCCTTCGACAAGGTGAAAGCCGAACATGGCAATCCCGACATCCTGGTCAACAACGCCGGAATCACGCGCGACGGCCTGTTCCGCAAGATGTCGCTCGACGACTGGAACGCGGTGATGAACACCAACCTGAATTCCCTTTTCTGCGTGACGAAGCAGGTGATCGACGGCATGCTCGAGAAGAACTGGGGACGGATCATCAACATCTCGTCCGTCAACGGCCAGAAAGGGCAATTCGGCCAGACGAACTATTCGACGGCCAAGGCGGGCATCCATGGCTTCACGATGGCGCTGGCTCTCGAAGTGGCAAGCAAGGGCGTGACGGTCAATACCGTTTCGCCGGGCTATATCGGTACCGACATGGTCCGCGCCATTCGTGACGACGTGCTCGAGAAAATAGTCGCTACCATACCGGTAAAACGACTGGGTACTCCTGAAGAAATTGGTTCGATCATCGGTTGGCTGGCATCGGACGATGCCGGGTTCTCCACCGGTGCCGACTTCTCGATCAACGGCGGTTTGCATATGGGTTGATTTCGTCCATCCGTGCGCCCGCCGAACCTTTCTGGATCCGACGATGACAGCTTCACCCCGGCTAATCAAGAAGTATCCGAATCGACGACTATACGACACCCAAACCAGTACCTACATCACGCTGGCCGATGTCAAGCAACTGGTTCTTGACATCGAGAGTTTCCAGATACTCGATGCCAAATCCGGTGCCGATCTGACACGCAGCATCCTGCTTCAGATCATTCTCGAAGAAGAAGCCGGCGGGAAGCCGTTGTTCTCAGCGCCGATGCTGTCGCAGATCATCCGCTTCTATGGTCATGCGATGCAGGGAATGATGGGCGCCTATCTCGAGAAGACCATGGGCGCTTTCGTGGAGATCCAGAACAACATGACCGAGCAGTCGAAAGGTCTCTACGACGGACGAGGCGCGCCGACGCCCGAGATGTGGACGCAGTTCATGTCGATGCAGACACCGATGATCCAGTCGATGATGAACAGCTACATCGAGCAGAGCAAGAATCTTTTCGTCAACATGCAGGACCAGGTCGAGCAGAACACCCGCACGATGTTCGATACCTTCAACATGAGAAAACCCCGGGACGACCGGGAGTGACCAGACGTGCGAGCGGCAGCGCCGGCATCGTGGATCCTGCTGGTGCCCGACCGAAGAGCCGGGTGCCCAGGGTCGGTTTCGTATCGCTGGGCTGCCCGAAGGCCACGGTCGACAGCGAGCGCATCGTCACGCAGTTGCGGGCTGAAGGTTATGTGATCTCGCCGACCTACGAGGCTGCCGATCTGGTCATCGTCAACACCTGCGGCTTCATCGACGAAGCGGTCGAAGAGTCGCTGGACACGATCGGCGAGGCACTCGCCGAAAACGGCAAGGTCATCGTGACCGGTTGCCTCGGTGCAAGGCGGTCTGCGTCCGGCGGCAACATGGTGGCGAGCATTCATCCGAGTGTCCTTGCCGTCACGGGGCCACATGCCACCGACGAAGTCTTGACGGCCGTTCACGCGAATCTGCCACGTCCGCACGAACCCTTCGGCGATCTGGTGCCGGAGGCCGGCATCAAGCTGACGCCCAGGCATTACGCGTATCTGAAGATCTCCGAGGGCTGCAATCATCGCTGCAGCTTCTGCATCATTCCGTCGATGCGCGGCGACCTCGTCAGTCGTCCGGTCGGGGAAGTGATTCGAGAAGCGCAGGCGCTGGTTCGATCCGGCGTGCGCGAGCTGCTGGTCGTGTCGCAGGACACGAGCGCCTATGGCGTCGACACCCGTTATCGCACCGACTTCGTGGATGGTCGACCGGTCCGTACGCGACTGCTCGAGCTGGCGCGGGAACTGGGCCAGCTGGACGCCTGGGTCAGGCTCCACTATGTCTACCCTTACCCGCACGTCGACGAAGTGGTCGACCTGATGGCGCAGGGTTCGATACTGCCTTATATCGACGTGCCATTCCAGCATGCGTCACCGCGCATTTTGAAGTTGATGAAGCGGCCGGCCAGCGGCGAGCACAATCTGGAGCGAATCGCAGCATGGCGCGCAAAATGCCCGGACCTCACGATCCGGAGCACCTTCATCGTCGGATTCCCCGGTGAGACCGACGCCGAGTTCGAAAGTCTGCTCGGATTCCTGCGTGAAGCCCGGCTCGATCGGGTCGGTTGTTTCGCGTATTCGCCGGTCGAGGGAGCGAGCGCCAACCAGTTGCCCGATCAGATCCCCGCCGACATTCGTGAAGAGCGGCGCGCGCGCTTCATGGGGCTGCAAGCCGAAATCGGGGCCGAACGACTGGCCCGTTTCGTGGGTCGCACGATGCAGGTCCTGATCGACTGCATGGCACTCGACTCCGACGGTCAGGAGATCGCGATCGGTCGTTCGATGGCCGACGCGCCGGAGATCGATGGCATCGTTGCATTGCCGAAGCACGACGCGATTCGCGTCGGCGAGTTCATCGACGTGGAAATCATCGATGTCGACGGTCACGATCTCATCGGTGAAGTGGCGGCCGATCCTGCTTGAGGCAGCGTCGTGCACGTTCAGTCGATCGCGATGCGACCGGTCGGAGCGAACGAAAGGAGATTGAGCACTGCGTCCAGGCCGCAGTGATTGAGCGCATGCGTGGCGGCCATCTGAACGACCGGCTTCGCATGAAAGGCGACCGACAGGCCCGCGATCCGCATCATCGGCAGGTCGTTCGCGCCGTCGCCGACCACGATGGCCTGCCGGGTCTCGCAACCAATCGATTCGCAAGTCGTGCGGACGATCTCCCGCTTGGCCTCCGGGCCGACGATTTCACCGAGCAGTCGACCAGTCAATCGGCCGTGCTCGACTTCCAGACGGTTGCTGCGCGACCAGTCGAAGCCGAGCCGCTCCTCGAGTCGATCGGTGAAATGCGTGAAACCCCCTGAAACCAGCAAGGTGCGCAATCCGGCATCGCGAGCGGCTGTCAGCAGCCGCTCGACGCCGACGGTGAGGCGCAGGCGCTGTTCGTAGACGGCGTCGAGGACCGATTCGGGCAGGCCGGCCAGCAAGGCGACCCGGCGCTCCAGACTCTCGGCGTAGTCGACGATCTCTCCGCGCATCGCCGCCGCGGTGATCGCCGCGACTTCCGTCTTGCGTCCGGCATAGTCCGCGATCTCGTCGACGCATTCGATCGTGATCACGGTCGAGTCCATGTCGAATGCAATGAGTCTGAAGTCGTTCCATCGGGCAGGCATGGTCTGCCAGGCGGCATCGACCTGCATCGTCTCGGCCAGATCGCGGACCTCGACAGCCGCGGTCGCCGGCGCGCGGGAGGACTCGACATGCCAGACCGCACAGCTCGGATCGCGGCGTTCGGGTGCGGATCCGGCGAAGGCGGCGAACGGTGCGAGCGCGTCGTCCGTCAGTGCGGGATGCTGGACGATCAACTGCGCCATGGCGGAATCCATCCTGTCGATGATCCGCGCCTCATCCGGAAACGACCGCGCGGTGCTTCTCGTCGAGCTTGCGGATCGCGGCGAGAATCTCGCGTATGCGTTGCACGCGCAGCTCGAGCGTGGCCGAACTGATCGTGATGCGCAGCCTGTCGTTGCCGGTCATGCGGGTGTCGCGACGCGACTGGATGAACGCAATGATGGCCGCCGGTTCGATGGGTGGCACCGGGACGAACTGGATCAGGATGACGTCTTCGGCAGCATCGATCTTGGCGACGCCCAGTTCGCGCGAGCTGATGCGAAGACGATGACATTCGAGCAGAGCGCGTGCCGGCTCCGGAAGTCGACCGAAACGGTCGATCAGCTCTTCCTGGATCCGGATGATCGTGTCGACGTCGTTGGTGTTGGCCAGTCGCTTGTACAGGCTCAACCGTTCGCGAACATCGGGACAGAAGTCGGCGGGCAGAAGCGCCGGCGTGTGGAGCTTGATCTCGGTCGTCGTGGCGAGCGGCGCTTCCAGGTCCGGTTCCTCGCCTCGCCTCAACGCGGCAACGGCCGCGTCGAGCATTTCCGTGTAGAGCGAGAACCCGACTTCCTGCATGTCACCGGACTGCGAATCACCGAGGACTTCGCCGGCGCCTCGAATCTCGAGGTCATGCATCGCCAGGAAGAAGCCGCTGCCGAGTTCCTCCATTGCCTGGATCGCATCGAGACGCTTGCGGGCATCTCGCGTCAGCGCTTCGTCGTCCGGCGTCAGGAGATAGGCGTAAGCCTGGTGATGTGAACGTCCGACGCGGCCGCGCAGTTGATGCAACTGCGCCAGGCCGAATCGGTCTGCGCGGTGGATGACGATGGTGTTGGCCGTGGGCACGTCGATGCCGGTTTCGATAATGGTCGTGCAGAGCAGCACATTGAAACGCTGTTGGTGGAACTCGCGCATCACACGTTCGAGTTCGCGTTCCGGCATCTGGCCATGAGCGACGGCAATGCGCGCCTCGGGCAGGAGCTCGGCGAGTTTTGCCTCGCGATTGGCGATCGTACGGACTTCGTTGTGTAGGAAATAGACCTGTCCACCGCGCTTGATCTCGCGCAGCATCGCTTCGCGGATCACCGCGTCGTGCTCGGTGCGCACGAATGTCTTGATGGCGAGTCTTCGCTGCGGCGCTGTCGCGATCACGGAGAAGTCGCGAATGCCTTCCAGACTCATCGCGAGCGTGCGCGGAATCGGTGTTGCCGTCAGCGTCAGCACGTCGACTTCTGCGCGCAGCGACTTCAGGCGCTCCTTCTGACGAACGCCGAAGCGATGTTCCTCGTCGATGATCACGAGGCCGAGACGCTTGAGATCCAGGCCGGGAGTCAGCAGTTTGTGGGTGCCTATCGCGATGTCGACAGTACCGTTGGCCAGGCCCTCGAGCGCCACCGCGGTTTCCCGCGCCGAGCGAAAGCGCGACAACTGCGCGATACGTACCGGCCAGTCGTTGAAACGATCGCGGAAGGTTTCGAAGTGCTGTTCGGCAAGCAGTGTCGTAGGTGCCAGCAGCAGCACCTGGCGTCCGCCGGACACGGCCATGAAGGCTGCACGCAGTGCCACTTCGGTCTTGCCGAAACCCACGTCGCCGCAGACCAGTCGATCCATCGGTCGCGCCGAGACCATGTCCTGCACGACGGCGTGAATGGCCGCGAGCTGGTCGGGTGTTTCCTCGAAGCCGAAACCTTCGCTGAACGCCGCGTAGTCCGTCGCATCGAACTTGAAGGCATGACCTTCGCGTGTCGCTCGCCTGGCATACAGATTGAGCAGCTCCGCCGCGGTATCGCGGGCCTGGCGCGCTGCGCGCCGCCGGGCCTTTTCCCATTGGCCCGAGCCGAGTGCGTGCAGCGGCGCTGCTTCCGGCGCGGTGCCGCTGTAACGCGAAATCAGATGCAGCTGCGATACAGGCACGTAGAGAACGGCTTCGCTGGCGTAGGTCAGATGCAGGAATTCGGTGAGACCGTCTCCCAGATCGAGATCGACGAGCCCCTGATAGCGGCCGATGCCATGGTCGGCATGGACGACGGGGTCGCCCTCCTTGAGCTCGGAGAGGTCGCGAATGATCGCGTTGACATCGGTCGTCGCCTCGCGGGTACCCCGGCGACCGCGCCGCGCCGTCCCGGTGAACAACTCGTTTTCCGTCACCACCGCCACGAAAGGATCGGCGCAGACGAAGCCGTCGTGCAATGGGCCCGTGATCAGTGCGACGAGTTCGTCACTGGCGGCCCAGGCCGGCCAGTCGGACAGGATCGGCAATCGGATGCCGGCTTCGCCCAGGAGTTGAGCCACCGTCTCGAGCCGACCTGCCGACTCGGCCATGATCAGGATCCGGGCCACGCCCGTCTCGGCCGGTCCCTGCGGGATTCGCGTGGGCGGCGCAGCGAGCAGGGCGCGCAGATGATGCACCGGATCGGTCATGCGGCGCT
>JBGSTN010000401.1:0-2409 GCA_041736455.1 Burkholderiaceae bacterium
TCTACGGCGTAGACCTGGCCATCGGCGCCACGCAGCGGCGTCAACAGCAAGGTGCCGCCACGCAGACTCTTGGCGTTACCCAGCGACGAGACCGTCACGTCGATCGGCTGCCCGGGCCTCGCCCATGCCGGCAGAACGGCCGTGACCATGACCGCCGCCGTGTTCTTGAGTTGCGGCGAAACGCCCGGCGGCAACTGCACGCCGAGTTGGGACAGCATCGACTGCACGCTCTGCGACGTGAACGGTGCCTGCGTGGTCTGGTCCCCGCTGCCGTCGAGGCCGACGACGAGGCCGTACCCGATCAGCTGGTTCGAGCGCACGCCCTGTATCGTCGCCAGTTCCTTCACACGTTCGGCCGCCGCCGGCGTGACGGCGACCGCGAGTATCAACAGCAGGATGCGACAGGCGACGAGCAACATGGACGACTCCGGAGTCAGATGGGCAGGAAGGACAGGAAGAACCGGCTCAGCCAGCCCATGACCTGCGCCTCGCCTATGGCGCCACGACCGCTGAAGTCCAGTCGCGCATCCGCGACCCGCGTCGACAACACCGTGTTGTCCGGCGTGATGGTGTCCGGGCTCACGACGCCCGAGAACTTCAAGGTATCGACGTTGCCGTTCAGACCGACCTGCTTTTCACCGGCCACGACCAGATTGCCATTGGCCAGTTGTTCGACCACCGTCACGGTGATGTCGCCGGTGAACACGTTGTCGCTGCCCGTTTCACCCTTGCCTTCGAAGTTGTTCTCGGACCCGCCCCTGATCGCGGTCTTGCCGAGCACGCGCGCCGACGAGAACGGCAGCGCGCCGATCGTGCCCTCGATCGAGCCGGTGCGGTCTATCTTGCTGTTCGAACTCTTGCTCGCCGAAATCTTCTCGGCGATCTTGACGGTCAGGATATCGCCGGGAAATCGCGCGCGGCGATTCTCGAACATCGGCCGAAAATTGCTGCTTGCATAGATGGCGCCTGCCGTCGGTGGCGCCGGCGCGACGGCCGGGACGGAAGCCGCCCGGGGCGCACTGGTTTCGACATGCACCGATGGAGTCATCGACATGCAGCCCGTCACGAGCCACACGACGAGGGCGATCGCCACGATCTGCAGCGGACGGCGCCACGACTGCAACCCGACCGCCAGACGCAGCAAAGGCAACACGGCGAAGCAGATTGCGGTAGTCATGAAGCCGTCCACGATGCGATTCAGAGCTGACTGAGACGCGCGAGCATCTGATCACTGGTCGAGATCGCCTTCGAGTTGATCTCGTAGGCACGCTGGGTCTGGATCATCGCCACCAGTTCCTCGACCACGTTCACGTTGGACGTTTCGAGGAATCCCTGGTTGATGGCCCCCGTGCCGTTCAGTCCCGGCGTGGCCACCGTGGGCGCGCCCGACGCAGCCGTTTCCAGATAGAGGTTCTGTCCGCGCGGGTCCAGGCCGGCCGGATTGACGAAGGTCGCGAGCTGCAACTGCCCAAGCTGGACCGGTTGCGGATTGCCGGCGACCTTGGCGGTCACGACGCCATCGACTCCGACCGTGATGCCTTCGGTATTGGCCGGCACCGTGATCGGCGGGGAAAGCGGCGCACCGTTGGGCGTCACCATCTGACCCTGGGCATCGAGCCGGAACGAACCGTCGCGCGTGTAGCCGATGCTGCCGTCGGCCATCTGGATCGGAAAGAACCCGTTGCCATTGATCGCCATGTCGAGCTGGTTGCCCGACTCCTGCAGATTGCCCTGCGTGAATATCCTGCTCGTGGCGACCGGCCGCACGCCGGTGCCGAGCTGCAGGCCGGTCGGGAGTTGCGTCTGCTGGGTCGACTGACCTCCCGCCTGACGGATGTTCTGGTAGAGCAGGTCCTCGAACTGCGCGTGCGAGCGCTTGTAGCCATTGGTCGCCACGTTGGCGAGATTGTGCGAGATCGCATCGAGCTGCATCTGCTGCGCATCGAGGCCGGTCTTGGCAATCCAGAGTGAACGAAACATGTTGACCTCCGGCGTCAGCCGTTACGGGAAAGAATGGATGTCGCACGCTGCTCGTTGCTTTCGGCGCTCTGGATCATCCGCATCTGGATTTCGAACTGGCGCGACACGGAGATCATGCCGACCATCGCTTCGACCACATTGACATTGCTGCCCTCGAGCGCACCACCGACGACGCTTACCGCCTCGTCCGCCGGCGCGACGCCGGCGTTGCGCAATTTGACCAGTCCGTTGCCCGCCTTCTCGAGATCGGCCTGCGGCGGATTGACGAGTTTCAGCCGACCGATCGTCACCGGCGCTTCGGCGCCGACCTGAGCGGTCAACGTGCCATCACTGCCCACCAGCAGCTGGGCGTTCTCGGGCACCGTGATCGGTCCACCGTCACCGACCACGCGCAGACCGGCAAGGGTCTGCAGCTGGCCGTCGCCGCCG
>JBGSTN010000418.1:0-7320 GCA_041736455.1 Burkholderiaceae bacterium
AGTCGATAGCCGAGGCCGCGCACCGTCTCGATCGCATCGACACCCAGCTTGGTCCGCAGCCGGCGCACGAACACCTCGATCGTGTTCGAATCACGCTCGCCATCGTGGCCATAGATGTGCTCGGACAATTCGATGCGCGACAAGACTTCGCCCGGATGGTGCATGAAGTAGACGAGCAGCTTGTACTCCTGGGCCGTCAGCGCGACGGGCGTGTCGTGCACCAGCACCTGGGCATGGCGGGTATCGAGCGAGATCGCGCCCGCGGTCATCAAGGCACTCGCCTTGCCCACACTGCGGCGCAAGAGGGCGCGAACCCGGGCGACCAGCTCTTCCATCTGGAACGGCTTGACGAGGTAGTCATCGGCGCCGGCGTCCAGACCGTCGACCCGGTCGCGCCAGCTCGATCGTGCGGTGAGCAGCAGGACAGGCGTGTCGCGCCCCTGCCGCCGCATGTCCTTGAGCAGACTCAGTCCATCGAGCTGGGGCAGGCCGATGTCGAGCACGATCGCATCGTAGGTTTCGGTGGCTTCGAGAAAATGGGCCCGTTCGCCGTCGGTCGCCTGATCGACCGTGTAGCCATGATCGGCGAACCGCACGGAGATCTGGCGGCTCAGATCGGGGTCGTCTTCGACGATGAGTATTCGCATGGCATCAACGCGCGCGATCGGTCTTGCCGTTCTTCTTGGTCTTGATCAGACGAGCAGTCGCGGCATCGAAATAGCGCTCGGTGATCCGGCCGCCGGCGCCGAGCGTGACGATCTCGTAGACCCATTCGCCCTGCTTGACCTCGAACTCGACCTCGATGACCGGCTCGCCGAAATCGCGCGCGACGATCTCGAGGATCGCCGCCAGTGGCTTGATCCGTCCATCCTGGACAGCCTCGTAAACCTGCTCGTGGTCCAGGCGGCGATCGTCTTCGTCGGCCACGGCAAGACCCGACCCGAGCGGCAACGCAATCAACAACGTGGCGACCGTCGCGAGTGCGATGCGATCGACGGTCGATGAATTCAGGATGGTCATGGGCGGCGAGTCGGATCGCGCTCGGTGGCGGCTGCAGGCGTCAGTCATCGTACATCTTGGCGAATCATTGATGAACCGGAGATGAACGAGGCGTTCAGCAAACGTTCGGGCGGTGCTGGGCATGATGCCGATCACGGCCGGGCAATGTCGCCCGGCCATCGACAATGATCGGAGTTCAAAGTCATGAAACTGTTTTCCCTCTGCGCCGCGGCACTCACCGCCCTCGTCGTCACCACACCCGCCCTTGCCGGCCCGAAATGCGAGACCGACAAGCCGAAGATGGATCAGGAGAAGGTCAAGGCGATGTACGAGCAGAAAGGCTATCAGATCGAGAAGTTCAAGGTCTCCAAGGGCGGCTGCTACGAGATCTACGGTCGTCAGGCCGGCAGGAAAGTCGAGGTCTACATCGATCCGGTCGACGCCAGCGAAGTGCAGAAGAACGTCCAGTGAATGCACGAGCGAACAGGAGAGCGCAATGAGTGAAACGACACTGAATATCGACGAGCACGAGAGCATCGAAACGTCCGCGGCGAACGCCGGCAAGGTCAAGGTCTGGGATCCGCTGGTCAGGGCATTCCACTGGCTCACGCTCGTCGCCGTCGTGGTCGCCTTCATTTCGGAAGACTGGCGGGAGGTCCACGAGTTCGCCGGCTACTTCGTGATGGGCGCACTCGCCGTTCGCATCGTCTGGGGCCTGATCGGCACGAAACACGCGCGGTTCTCGGATTTCGTGCCCAGTCCCCGTGGGCTCCTCGATTACCTGAAAGGCACGCTGCATGGGCAGGAGACCCGCTACCTCGGTCACAACCCCGCTGGCGGAGCGATGGTCGTCGCCCTGATGGCGACACTGGTTGCCGTATGCGTGACCGGGTGGATGATGGGCCTCGATGCCTTCTGGGGCGCCGAGTGGGTCGAGGAAGTCCACGAGGGCACGACCAACGTGCTGCTCGGTCTGATCGGCCTGCATGTCGCCGGGGTGTTGTGGAGTTCCTATCGGACCCGGGAGAATCTCGTGCGCTCGATGGTCACCGGCGTGAAGGACGGCGTCGAAACCACGAAGGGACAGTGAGCATCGAAACCACAACGGGATTCTCGTTTCGACATCGACTAATGTGACGTTAATGTTGGTCGATCACGATTCGGCGTCGTTGAGCGCATCCGTCACGCAGGCCCGAATTGTCGAACATTTCAACCACGGCAGCCTTGTCCGGCATCCCGGCCGGTGGGGTCGATACCCCGCCGGCAATCGATCCGACCCCGGCCCGCCAGGCTGCAGAGAATCCCTGCCTGTCGCCATCGATCGATGGCGCGATCGCCCGGTCGCCACGCCGGATCTCGCCGACCGGTCTCGTCATTCTGTGCGGCCTGTACTTCTCGATCGTCCTGAGCAGCGCGATGTGGCGCAGGGTGTTCGCACAGATCGAGGGTGGCGTCACCGCATCGCCCCTGTTGACGATGCAGCTCGCCGGCTTCGTGGTGTTCCTCACGTTGTTCGTGCTCGTATCGTTTCGATTCCGCTACGTGCTGAAGCCTGTCCTCGCGTTGCTGCTGGTCGCGTCTGCCACTGCCGCGTATTTCATGAATACCTATGGCGTGCTGATCGACGGGGACATGTTGCGCAATGCGATCCAGACCGATCGTTTCGAAACCGCCGGTCTGCTTTCCTGGACATTGGCCGCCTATGTCGTCGGTCTCGGCATCGTCCCCGCGTGGTTGGTGATACGCGCGCCGCTGCGTTGGAACCGGCTGCCGGCGACGTTCGCACAGAACGTCGGACTCGCGTTGCTGTTCCTGGCACTTGCCCTGGGCAGTGCGTTCGTGGATTTCAAGGCCGCCGCACCCTTCCTGCGTGTCAATGGCAAGGAGATGCGCTGGCGTGCCGCCCCGTTGAATCTTCTCGCCTCCACCTGGTATCTGGTCCGCGATGCGAATGCGGTGCTCCGGCCGACGGAGTATCGGACAATCGCGCAGCGAGCCGCCGTCGCAGCAGACGTGCCCGATGCTGCGCGCAATCTGGTCATTCTCGTCGTCGGCGAAACCGCGCGCGCGATGAACTTCTCGCTCAATGGCTACGCTCGCGCAACCAACCCGGAGCTTGCGTCGCTGCCCGTCACGAGCTTCACCAACGTCAGGTCGTGCGGCACGTCGACGGCCGTGTCGGTGCCGTGCATGTTCTCGAATCTCGGCCGCGACGGATACTCGTCAGGAAAAGCCGACAATCGCGAAAACCTGCTCGATCTCGCCAAGCGCGCGGGTTACGACGTGATCTGGATCGACAATCAGGCCGGCAGCAAGGGGGTTTCGGATCGGGTGGCGTTCAGGCAATTGCAGCGGCAGGAAGCCGGCGCGGAAGAAACCTCGGACGAGGCATTCATCGACGAACTGGATCACCTGCTGTCGGGCTCGACAGCAAGAACCCTGTTGGTCTTTCACCAGATGGGCAGCCATGGTCCCGAGTACTACAAGCGATCGACCACTGCCGCGAAACGATTCCTGCCCGAATGCATCGACAAGCAGCTGGAACATTGCCCGAGCGAGACGATCGTCAACGCGTACGACAACACCATCGTGCAGACCGATCGGGTATTGGCCGCGATGATCAGAAAACTGACGGACAAGGCAGCCGACCGCGCGGTGACGATGGTCTACGTCAGCGACCACGGTGAATCGCTGGGCGAGAACGGGCTGTTTCTGCATGGCTTGCCGTATTCGTTGTCACCGCCCGAACAGACCGCCGTCCCGATGATATTCTGGGCGAACCAGATGGCTCGAGCATTCACCGGTGTGGGCAATGACTGCGTGGCCGATCTCCGCGACAAGCCACTATCGCACGACAATCTTTTCCACACGGTCATGGGCCTGCTGCGGATCGACTCGGACGCGTACCGGATCGGCCTCGACGCATTCGACGATTGCCGCTTGCCTTAGCCGGATCGCGCGGCTCTTCATCAGCGACGCGTGCGAGGTAGTATCACGTCGATGATGAGTCGGACTCCGATTTGCGCGGCGATTGCCTGCCGGCTTGGGCTCGTTCTGATGCTGGCCTGGCCCGGAATGGCAGGCGCCGCAACCGATGACGATACGAGCGACAATGATCCGCGGACGTCGGTGCCGGTCGACGCCATTGCAGACGCTCCGCTTCCCAAGCCGGCCTGGGCATTGGCGATCGGCGTCGCGTTGAATTCGTCCCCCGAGTATTCGGGATCCGATCGACAGGCGCTGTCGCTCAAGCCGCTCTTCGCCCTGCGCTACAAGCGCATCAAGTTCAGTTCCAGCGGGGGCAGTTCGATCCTCAATTTCGGGCGCACCGCCGATGATTCCGGGGCAACCGCCCAGATCATCGACTACGACCGCTGGAAACTCAGGACCTCGCTGCGCATCGGCGGCGGACGCGACAGCGACGATTCCGTCGATCTGGACGGCCTGCCCGATCTGCGCAAGACGGTCATCGCGCGCCTGGCGGGAAGCTACAGGATCAGCGATCACTGGTCGGTGGATGCGTCGGTCGGCTGGGACCTGCTCGGCCATGGCAACGGCGCGTTCCTGGCGGGTGGGGTCGGCTATCGATGGCGCCTGTCCCCACGCAGCGAACTGGGCATCGGGACCGGCATCACCTGGGGCAGTCGCAGCCACATGTTCGCCTTGTACGGTGTACCGGCTTACGCGGCGACCGAATCCCGCCCACGGTACGACGCCGGACCGAGTCTGAAGGATGTCTCCACGGGCATGGGCATCATCACGCAACTCTCGCACCAGTGGATCATGTTCGGCGGGATCGGCATGAGCCGCCTGCTCGGCGATGCCGCTGAAAGCCCGTTGACCAAGGGCAGATCCAGCGTGTCGGCCAATTTCGGCATCGGCTGGCGATGCTGTGACTGATCACGCGCGATGGTCGCGAAAAGCGTCGCTGCGGTCCCGAACACTTCGATCAGCGACCGCGTCGGTTGGCCCGATACCAGCCCAGGAACTCGCGCATCATCGCTTTCTCGAGGGTGGGAATCTGATCGGTCGGACAGAACACGGTGATCGTCGTGACCAGCTTGGCGATTTCCGAGGTCGAGAAGTCGATCGACGGCTGCGCGTCCGGGATGTCGATGCCCGTGCGCTTCTCGAGCATCGCGTTGTAGCGCTTGGCCGTCTGCGCGAACGATTCCGTCACGGCGCTGATGCGTTCGTAGAGCTTGTCCTCGGCATCGATGGGAAACGCGTCGGGCTCGATCGTGATCGCGAAACGGTGGAACTGGTAACGCCGCAGGAAGTTCTGGTTGATCACGACGGTGCTGAGAAAGATGCTGTTGGGCACTGTCGTCGTTCGGCCCGTGTAGTGGAAGCGGTGCGGATCGATCTCCTGGATCACCGTGGTCATCACGTTTTCCTCGATGACCTCGCCGAAGTGGTCGCCGATGCGTACCCAGTCGCCGATGCCGAAGATGCCGGTGGCTCGCAGCATCACGGAGCCCGAGATGCAGAGCAGCAGCTCCTTGGTGGCAATGACCAGCGCCACCGCGATCGCGGTGATGGAAAGGGCAAAATGCTGGATCTGCGGCAGCCAGACGACCAGGACGGTAAGGAAGACGATCAGCAGCGACGTGTGGTGGATCATCGAGATCCAGCGGCGATGATCGACACGCAGGATCGCATTGCGACTGCGGATCCAACGGATCAGGGCAGCGCGCACCAGCAAGGCAGTGGCGATGACGCCGAGTGTGATGATGGCCTGTTGCGAGGCCAGGAAATCCTCAAGCATCGATGGCTCCAGAGATTCGTCGTGAGCGGACAGCTCTGGCCGCTGCATGATGGCCCGGCCGATGGAACGGACAGTCTAGCAAGTGACCACGCGATCGAGCCCGCGGCGGCGATGACACAGGCTGTGCAGCACGTTTGCGACAACCTGCCCGACCGTTCGGCTTCCGTTCTGCGGCGACGAACGGTCTCATGGGATCATTCGGATCATGAATCCAGACACAGACACCGGCAGTGACCTCTCGCCACGTTTCATCGGGACAGGCAGCGAATATTTCGGCATCTGGATCGTCAACCTCCTGCTGGTGATCGTCACGGTCGGGCTCTACTACCCCTGGGCACGCGCGCGACGCATGAAGTACTTCGCGAGCAACACCGACATCGATGGTTATCCACTCGAATTCACTGCCCAGGGGCGGCGCATGTTCGGCGGCTTCGTACTGGCCCTCGTCTTGTTCATCCTCTACAGCGTGGCGGACGAGATCGATCCGGTTCTCGGATGGGTCGCGTTCGCGCTGGGCGTTCTCGTCTGGCCCTGGCTGACCCGGGCAGCATTGCGGTTCCGACTCGCGCACCTGCGCTGGCGTGGCATGGCGATGCGCTTCACGGGCACCCTGGGTGAACTGTACCGGGCATTGCTCTGGCCCCTGGCACTCGCGGCCTTGCTGCTGGTCTCGTCGTTGCTGCCCGAATCGGACACGGTCGGGACAAGCCTTAACGTGACGGTTGCCGGCGACGTCGACCTTTCACTGATCGATCTGGCACGCTGGGGCATCGTCGCCGCACTGGTCGCCCTCGTGCCCTTCATGCACCACCGGATCAGCCGGTATCAACACGACCACTTCGCCTGGGGCGGGCTCGACTCGCGATTCACCGCATCGAGCCGCCAGTTCTATGCGCTGTATTGGCGCTGCAGCCTGATCATCGGCGCGATCGTCTGCGTCGGTGCAGGCGGCGCGGCACTGGCACTCTGGCTGGACGGTGGCGGATCGGGAATCGGCGAGCCGGGCGAACTGCAGCAACGACCCTGGCTGTTCGCCCTGGTGGCCGCCGCCGTCGTCTTCGCGCCGTTGGCAATCCAGATAATCACCGCCTATTTCACGCGCGGCAGTTTCAATCTGCGCTGGTCGCATACGCAAGCCGATGGCCTGCGCATCGCGGCACGACTGTCGTTCTGGCGCTGGCTGGGTCTGCGCCTGCTGAATCTCGTGCTGACACTGCTGACGCTCGGTCTGTACAAGCCGTTCGCCGAAGTGGCATTGATGCGCATGCAACTCGCTGCCTTGACGGCCAGGAGCGACGTCGACGCCGCGCAGTTCGTGACGACTGCGCAGGCGACCTCGCCGTCGGCGGCGTCCGATGCCGCGGCAGACCTGTTCGACGTGGAGATCGGTCTTTGACCGTCGTGAACGCCGAACTGTTCGATGGCACAAGCGCGCGGCCGATTCCTGTCTCGGTCACGATATCGGGCGCCGAACTCTGCGTGACAGGCCAGCAACGCGAACTGCGCTATCGGCTCGCCGACCTGCACTGGCCGGAACGCACGCGCACCGGCAG
>JBGSTN010000440.1:0-4147 GCA_041736455.1 Burkholderiaceae bacterium
CCTGTCGTCGTTTCGCAATGATCTCGCCACGCCGGCCGCCACCGCAGCCTGGCTCGAGCGATTGCGAGAGCGCGACCTCGAAGCCCGGCGTGTGGAAGCGATCAATCGATCGCACGGCAAGAGCCTCGCGGAGATCGACGCGGCCGTTTCCGCGGAGATGGCACGACTCGACGAATGCGGCAGGAAGCTCGTTGCCAACGACCTTCGCGAATCCTCTCGCCTGCGACAGATTCGCGACCGCGCGATCGTGCCGGACAGCTATTCCGACTGGCAAAGGTTGTTCGGCCTGTATTCGTTGACCCGCCACGGCGTGACGGCCGGCGTCGAACGCTGGGAAAGCGAAACGCTCGCCCGCTTTTCCGAAGCCGTCACGTTCGACGATCGCCCGGACGCATTGCGTTACGGCACCGACGATCCGAGGGTGGGCGATGGTTCGGCGCGACGATTGCTGCGCAGCCGTCGTACCGACGCGATCGGCATCCCGGTCCTGACGGAGCAGGCGACCGACTGGCTGCTGCGCGAATTCGCGCCCGATTTCATCATTGCGCCGCAGGGTCCGTTCGACCTGATCGGACGCGTGTCTTTCGATGAAGCCGGTCAACGACGGATCGACCAGACGCAGCCGGCCATCTATGGCCGCCTCGAGTTCACCAGGTATCGTGACCGGGTGCTGACGCAGTTGGTGTACACCGTATGGTTCAGCGAAAGGCCGGCGGTCGCAGCAGGCGACATCTACGCCGGCGCTTTGGATGGCGTGATGGTGCGGATCACACTCGATGGCCAGGGACGCGCCGCGGTGATCGATACCATCCATTCCTGCGGTTGCTACCACCTGTTCTTCGCCAGCGGCGAAACGCGCCTGCGTCCACGGCCCGTCGACCTGTCGCCCGGAGACGAATGGCGCTTCGTGCCCGCAGAACTGCGTGCCCCCGACCCGGACCAGCGGCTCGTCGTCTCGATCAGCGGGCGTGACCATCAGGTGTCGGCCATTCGCTTCGAGTCGCCGGTACCACCGCCGGTCGTCCGCACGCGGCCGGTCTCATCCACCGCGAGCCCTGTCGCAAAGTCGATGCCTACGCTGCGTCGCGCCACATTGATCGCCGACGCCGCATTGCGCAACCTGCCGATGGCGAACGGTTCGGCGCAGAGCTTCTATGCCAGCAATGGCCTGGTGCCCGGCACTGAACGCGGCGAGCGCTTCCTGCTCTGGCCGATGGGCATTGCCAGTGCGGGCGCCATGCGGCAATGGGGCCATCACGCGACTGCCTTCGTCGGTCGCCGTCATTTCGACGATGCTCGTCTGATGGAATCGAGGTTCGACATACCCTGAAACCCGGGCTCGCGGAGCCAGTCGAAGCGCGCCTGCTGATATTCGTCACGCCCGATCATCCGGCGCAGACCGATCAACGTCTGATGCGGCGCCTCCGCCAGCACCCGCGTCGAGAACCAGTTCAGCAGACCGCTCGAGAGATTGCCGCCGCCGTCCCCGAAACCCTGGAAACCGATCTCGATTCGTCCGTCCGGCAGCGGCTCGAATCGCCATGACGACCGCAGCAACGGCACGCGGACGAGGCCGGGGACGGGCGCGAGAAATCCGGGCCATGCGTCGCCCTCGATGATGATCGTGTGCGATCGCGGATCCTGCGTCAGGTGCGTATGCATGACCAGGTCGCGATCGGCGAACGGCCACACCATGCGCGCCACCGAATAGACGATCACTTCGCGATCCCCCAGCCGCTCCACCGCGCGTGACGCGCGGGTACGGTAGACCCACTCGGCATGGCGATCGAAATCCTGCAGCAAGGCGACCAGACCCGCAAGGCGACTGCGCACGCGCGTCACGCCGCGAAACTCGGTGAAACCATCGTCCCGCCGACGGGTTTCGATCCGTATGTCGTTGGATTCATCGAGACGCTGCAGCGACCAATCGGTATCGATCGCCAGCGCGCCGGTCATCCACGCCAACTGTGTCAGGACCAGCACCACCCACGGCAGGCACACGACAAGACCGAAGCGCCGCAGGCCTGCCGGCGCAGCGACGACATGACCCGCCGCCACGACATGAGCGGCCTTCCAATGGTCGGTCGTGCCGAGGCAACGCGAATCCATCGTTCTTCTCCACGCGCTGGATAAAATGGTACGACAGGAAACAAAAACGGGCGATTCGAACACTCGTTCGATGCCAGTCCTTCGAGGCAGACGGCACTTCGCCGTAGTATTCTCGCCCAACGGCGCTCGCTGTTCGACGCAAGACTCGTGCCCCCGGGGGAGATCGTCCGACTCCGTCAGCGGCGAGTCCCGCGTTGGTTCAGGGTTGCGTGTGTCGAGCGTCCCGTGCCTGACCCCAGACCACCAGGAGAAAACATGAGCCAGTGGCTCGCCACATCCATCATGAACACGCGCGGCGTTGCCAAGGGCAACATCGGCGACACCCACGAACTGACCGAGGCCAAGCAGGGCAAGTTCCATTTCACCATGGGTCCCTATTCCGATCCCGTGCTCGACGTCCGGCCCGGTGACCGGATCGTCGTCGAGACGCGCGACGCATTCGGTGGCGCGGTGAAGACCGAACAGGATCTTCCGTCGAAAGTGCTGCGAATGCCCCTGGTGAACCCGCAGAACGGTCCGATCATGATCGAAGGCGCCGAACCGGGCGATGCGATTGCGGTGCATATCGAATCGATGAAACCCCGCGGGCCGAATCCACGCGGCACCTGTGCGCTGATCCCGTACTTCGGCGGCCTGTCGAACACCTCGCTGACCGCCACGCTCAACGAGCCGCTGCCCGAAATCGTGCGCAAGATCGATGTCGACGAACAGGGGGTCTACTGGAGCAAGCGCGTCACGCTGCCCTACAGGCCGCACATCGGCACGCTGTCGACGTCTCCCGAAATCGATTCCATCAGTTCGCTGGTACCCGACAATCATGGCGGAAACATGGACCTGCCGGACATGGGGCCCGGCAGCATCACCTACCTGCCGGTCCGTACGGCTGGTGCACGCCTGTTCATCGGCGATGCCCATGCCTGCCAGGGTGATGGCGAGATCTGCGGTACGGCAGTCGAATATCCGAGTCTGACGACCATACGGATCGACCTCATCAAAGGTTGGACGATCGAATGGCCCCGGCTCGAGAACGAAAAGGTGATCATGGCCATCGGCAGCACACGTCCGCTGGAAGATGCCACCCGGATCGCGTTTGCCGAACTGGTACTCTGGATGGAGAAGGAATACGGCTACGATCGTTGGGACGCCTACATGATGTTGAGCCAGTGTGCGCGTGTCCGGTTGGGCAATGTGGTCGATCCGAAATACACGGTCGGCGCTGCGGTCGACAAACGATATCTGGCGCCCTGAAGCGCGCTCATCTGCGGAGACAGTCCATGGATCTACAACTTCAAGGCATGAATGCCATCGTCAGTGGCGCAACCAAGGGGATCGGACATGCGATCGCGCAGACGCTGGCTGCCGAAGGCGCCAATGTCTCGATCTGCGCCCGTAACGGCAAGGAGGTCGACGAGGCGGTGAAGGCGCTTTCCTCCGGCGGCGGCAAGGCGTTCGGCCAGGCGCTCGACGTGAGCGACGCCTCCGCACTCAAGGCCTGGGTCGAAGCGTCGGCCAGCGCGCTGGGCGGTATCGACATCGTCGTCGCCAATGTGAGTGCGCTGGCAATCGACCAGAGCGAGGAAAGCTGGCACAAGGAATTCCAGACCGACATGATGGGCACGGTGCGGATGGTCAACGCCGCGATGCCATGGCTGGAGAAGAGCGGCCGCGCGGCAATAGTCGCCGTGTCCAGCGTCTCCGGACGCGAGATCGACTTCGCGGCCGGGCCATACGGCACGATGAAGGCCGCACTGGTGCACTACATCCAGGGTCTCGCCTATCAACTCGCCTGCCGGAACATTCGTGCGAACACCGTCTCGCCCGGCAATACATACTTTCCTGGTGGAGTATGGGCGCAGATCGAGAAAGGCAATCCCGAGCTCTTTGCGAGTGCGCTGGCACTGAATCCGACCGGCCGCATGGGTACGCCGCAGGAAATGGCCAACGCAGCGGTCTTCCTCGCCAGCCCGGCGGCAAGCTTCATTTCCGGCACGAATCTGGTCGTCGATGGCGCATTGACCCGCGGCGTGCAATTCTGACC
>JBGSTN010000448.1:0-7357 GCA_041736455.1 Burkholderiaceae bacterium
CGCCGAAGCTTGCCCAGGAAAACGTGTCGCCGCCCTCGAGGCGTCCGTTGAGCGAGGTGAAATCGCGCAGCGCCTGCGGCTCCGCGATCGCCACGGCAACGAATGGCAGTATCAGCAGCACCAGCCACGCGGGCTGGGTCCAGAGCTGCAGGCGCGAAAGGAAGGTGACGCCGTAGGTCACCAGCGGAATGACGACGATGGCGCTGACCAGGTATCCCACCGGCTTGGGCACATCGAGCCACAGTTCGAGCG
This sequence comes from Burkholderiaceae bacterium, assembly GCA_041736455.1. GTDB lineage: Bacteria > Pseudomonadota > Gammaproteobacteria > Burkholderiales > Burkholderiaceae_E > JAUIAI01. The sequence goes on from JBGSTN010000448.1 coordinate 253, forward strand.
CCTGCGCCATGATCGCCGCTTCGAGTGCCAGGAATATGAAGGTGAATCCGGCATAGATCAGCGACGTGATCGTCGAGCCCAGGTAGCCGAAGCCCGCGCCACGGGCGAGCAGATCCATGTCGAGCCCGTTGCGGGCGGCATGGGCGGCGATGGGCAGGCCGGTGAGGAAGATGACCACGCTGACCGTCGCGATGGCCCAGGCGGCATTGGCGAAACCGTAACTCAGCGTGATCGATGCACCAATCGCTTCCAGGGCCAGAAACGATACTGCACCAAACGCGGTACTGGCGACGCGCGCGGCGCTCCATTTCCTGAAGCTGCGCGGCGCGAAGCGCAATGCGTAGTCCTCGACGGTTTCGTCCGCAACCCAGCGGTTGTAGTCGCGACGCGTCTTGCTGATGCGCTGCACGGGCCTGCGGACGAATGACTCCTGCGGACTGTTCATCGCACCAAGATGTTGAGGTAAGGGTGAGGAGGGATCAAGAAGCGTGCCAGTGGCGATCGATCGCGTGACCTTGATCGCTCGGATGGTCGCTCGCCATACGTCATGTGACGTATTCCGGCGGACCGGTCGTCTCGCGAGAATCCGGTTCGAGTTGTCGCACTGCGTCGGCAACCGATACAGCGACAGCATCCGGCACGCCATTCCATCGATCCGACCCAGGAGAATCGACATGAAAGACTCTGACCCCCGCGAATCCTTTTCGCTGACCCGCCGCCGCATCGCGAAGGGGCTCGGGGTGGCCCCACTGGCCGGCCTCGCGGGACCGCTACGCGCGGCTGCGCCAGCAACCGCGTCGGTCAACTCGACCAGCCTGGCGGTGACCGACACCACGGTCACCGTCGGCCAGTTGCATTCGGCGACGGGCACGATGGCGATCTCGGAAACGGGATCGATCCAGGCCGAACAACTCGCGATCGACCAGATCAACGCGATGGGCGGCGTGCTGGGCCGCAAGATCCAGGTCATCAAGGAAGACGGTGCCTCGGATTGGCCGACATTCGCCGAGAAGTCTCGCAAGCTGCTGGTCAACGACCGGGTGGCGGCCGTGTTCGGTTGCTGGACCTCGGCCTCGCGCAAGGCCGTGCTGCCGATCTTCGAGAAGGAGAACGGCATGCTGTACTACCCGACGTTCTACGAGGGGCTCGAGCAGTCGAAGAACGTCATCTATACCGGCCAGGAGGCGACCCAGCAGATCATCTGGGGGCTCGACTGGGCCGCCAAGGAGAAGAAGGCCAAGAGCTTCTACCTGATCGGTTCCGACTACATCTGGCCGCGCACGTCGAACAAGATCGCGCGCAAGCACATCGAGAACCAGTTGAAAGGCGAAGTGGTGGGCGAGGAGTACTACCCGCTGGGCCACACCAACTTCAATTCGCTGATCAACAAGATCAAGCTCAAGCGGCCCGACTGCATCTACGCGATCGTGGTCGGCGGGTCGAACGTGGCGTTCTACAAGCAGTTGAAGGCCGCGGGGATCAACGCAAGCAAGCAGTTCCTGCTGACCATCTCGGTGACGGAAGACGAGTTGCTCGGTATCGGCGGTGACAACTTCAACGGCTACTACGCGGCGATGAAGTACTTCCAGTCACTCGACAATCCGAACAACAAGTCGTTCGTATCGGCATTCAAGGCCAAATACGGCGCCGACGCCGTGATCGGCGATGTGACGCAGGCGGCCTACCTCGGCCCATGGCTCTGGAAAGCCGCAGCCGAGAAGGCGCAGAGCTTCGACATCGACAAGATCGCCGCCGCGTCGCCGGGCATCGAGTTGACCATTGCGCCCGAAGGCTACGTCAAGATTCACGAGAACCACCATCTCTGGAGCAAGACGCGCATCGGCGTTTCGCAACCCGATGGCCAGTTCAAGGTCGTTGCCGAATCGCCGGGTCTGATCGAGCCCAATCCGTTCCCGGTCGGGTATCAGTAGCAGAAGGTCGACGGAGCAAGCACGTGGAACTCAGTTTCAACGATCTCATGAATATCGGCCTGATGCAGGGGTTCGCCGGCCTGAGTCTCTTCAGCGTGCTCCTTCTGATGGGGCTCGGTCTGGCGATCATCTTCGGTCAGATGGGTGTGATCAACCTGGCGCATGGCGAATTCATGACGATCGGCGCCTACACCGTCTTCCTGGCGTCGCAGTTGACCGAGCAGTGGCTGCCGGGCCTGATGGGCGCGTATTTCCCGCTGGCGATCGTGTTTGCCTTCGTGCTGGCATTCGGCGCGGGATGGTTGCTCGAGTGGGCGCTGATTCGGCATCTCTATCAGCGTCCGCTCGACACCTTGCTCGCGACCTGGGGCGTATCGCTCGGCATGCAGCAGCTGTTCCGGTCGGTGTTCGGCGCCCGTGAGGTGAGTCCGACGCTGCCCGAATGGTTGCTGGGCTCCTGGTCGCCCGTCGAGGGCCTCGATATCCCGATCAACGGGCTGTTCGTGATGGCACTCACGTTGTTCGTGACTGCCGCCGTGTTGCTCGGCATGTACCGGTCGCGCTGGGGACTGCGGGTTCGTGCCACGGTCACGAACCGTCCCATGGCGAATGCGATCGGTATCGACACGCGTCGCACCGACAGGCTGACCTTCGCGATCGGCTGTGGTGTTGCGGGTATTGCCGGCGCCGCCTTCACCACGATCGGATCGACCGGTCCGACCAGCGGATCGCTCTACATCGTGGACGCCTTCCTGGTGGTCACCTTCGGTGGTGCGGCCAGTCTGCTGGGGACCGTCGCTTCCGCGTTCGGCATCGCGCAGACGCAGTCGATCTCCGAATTCTTCCTGAGCGGTTCGATGGCGCGCGTCCTGACGCTGCTGATCGTCGTGTCGATCCTGATGCTGCGCCCGCAAGGACTCTTTGCTTCCCGAGTGAGACGATGATGGGTTTCCGAAACTTCCTTGCCCGCATCGTCCGGTCGCCGGCGACATCGATCATCGTGTTCGCCGCGGTGATCCTGCTCGTCCTGCCGATGACGCTCGATGTATTTCGCCTGAATCTCGTCGGCAAGTACCTGACCTACGGTTTCGTCGCCGTGGGCCTGGTGATGCTCTGGGGCTATGGCGGCGTTCTCAGCCTGGGGCAGGGCATCTTCTTCGGGTTGGGCGGCTATTGCATGGCCATGTTCCTGAAGCTCGAGGCTTCCGACCCCGAGACCACCCGCATCCAGTCGACCCCGGGCATTCCCGACTTCATGGACTGGAACCAGATCACGGCGCTTCCGTTGTGGTGGGAACCGTTCCATTCGCTCGCGATCACACTGGTGGCGATCGTGATCGTGCCGTCCCTGCTCGCATTCATCATCGGTACGGCGATGTTCCGACGGCGCGTCGGTGGCGTGTATTTCGCGATCATCACGCAGGCAGTGGCTTTGATCCTGTCGGTCCTGATCATCGGGCAGCAGGGCTACACGGGCGGCGTCAACGGCATCACCGATCTTCGCACGCTGCTCGGCTGGGACATCCGCACCGATACCGCGCGCTACACGCTCTACTTCCTCAGCGCGTGCCTGCTGATCGCGACCATCGTGGTCTGCCGGATCCTGCAGCTGGGCAAGTTCGGGACGCTGTTGCTCGCGATGCGTGACAAGGAAGACCGGGTGCGCTTCTCCGGCTACGACGTGGCGAGTTTCCGGGTATTCGTGTTCTGTCTGGCGGCAGCGATCTCGGGCATCGGCGGCGCCTTGTTCACGCTGCAGGTCGGCTTCATGTCGCCGTCGTTCATCGGCATCGTGCCATCGATCGAGATGGTGATCTTCGCGGCCGTCGGTGGACGATTGTCGCTGGTCGGCGCCGCCTCCGGTGCGCTGCTGGTCAACTTCGGCAGAAGCTACTTCTCCGAAGCCTTTCCCGACCTGTGGCTGTTCGCGATGGCGGCCTTGTTCATCGCCGTGGTGATGGTGTTTCCGAACGGGCTGGCCGGCATCTACGAGTCGCGCATCAAGCCATGGCTGCTGGCGAGACTGGCCCAGGCCGATCACACGTCGGCGCCGCACGCGACCGATTCGATGGTGGCGCGCCGGAAGGCGGATGCCGAGCCCGTCGTGCCGGTCCGGACGTGATGCCATGACGCCCGGAACGATGGACTACGACCTGATGAAGCCCGACCGGATGAAGCCCGACCAGATGGAAGCCGATACGATGGCGTGGGAAACGATCGACCGCTTGACGACCCGTGCCGATTTGTCGGCACCCCGCGGAGGACATCGCCGATGAATGCGGCGCAGATCGTTCTCGCCGTCGAGGATCTGACCGTCTCGTTCGATGGCTTCAAGGCCATCGACGGGTTGAACCTGTATCTCGAACGCGGCGAACTGCGCGTGATCATCGGACCGAACGGCGCCGGCAAGACGACGTTGCTCGACCTGATCTGCGGCAAGACCCGGGCCAGTCATGGGCGCATCGATTTCAAGGGATCCGACCTCACGCGCATGCCGGAACACATGATCGTCCGCAAGGGCGTCGGGAGGAAATTCCAGACACCGTCGATCTACGAGAACCTGACCGTCTTCGAGAACCTCGAGGTTTCCTACCCCGAGGGCCGCAGCGTTCTGGCCGCCCTGACGTATCGCCAGGGAGAAGCGGTTCGGCACCGGGTCGAAGCGGTGGCATCGGAAATCGGTCTGGACCACTGGATGGACAAGACCGCGGGACTGTTGTCCCACGGCCAGAAGCAATGGCTGGAGATCGGCATGTTGCTGATGCAGGATCCCGAGCTGCTGATGCTCGACGAACCCATTGCCGGCATGAGCGTTCGCGAACGGGAACTGACGGCCGATCTGCTCAACCGGATCGCCACCAACCGCTCCCTGCTCGTCATCGAACACGACATGGCGTTCGTCGAACAGATTGCCGACAAGGTGACCGTGATGCACCAGGGTCGAACGCTGGCCGAGGGTTCGATGGATGAAGTTCAGAACAACCCCGATGTCATCGCCGTGTATCTGGGTCATTGACATGGACCGATCATGCTGAAAGTCACCGATCTGCAGGCTGCCTACGGGCAGAGCGAGGTCTTGCATGCCGTGAGCTTCGACGCGAAGGCGAACGAGGCGATTGCGATCATGGGTCGCAACGGCATGGGCAAGACCACCTTGTTCAAGACGTTGATCGGCTTGATGCCGGTCGCAGGCGGGCGCATCGAAATGGGCGACGTCGACCTGACCCGCCTCGAAAGCCATCAGCGGGTCGCCGCCGGCGTCGCGTACGTGCCGCAGGGACGCATGATCTTTCCGACGCTGACCGTCGAAGAAAACATACAGACCGGCCTGGAGTTCGCGCGCGAGCGCAAGGTCCCCGAGGAGATCTACGCGCTGTTTCCGGTCCTCTGGGACATGCGTCGTCGCCGTGGCGGCAACCTGTCCGGGGGACAGCAGCAGCAGCTCGCGATTGCCAGGGCACTGGCGACGAACCCCAAGGTTCTCCTGCTCGACGAACCGACCGAGGGCATACAGCCGTCGATCATCAAGGACATCGCGCGCTCACTCAACGAGATCCGCAAGACCCGCGACATCACCCTCATCGTGTCCGAACAGGTGCTGAGCTTCGCGCTCGACGTCGCGGACCGGTTGTTCGTGATCGAGGGCGGTCGTCTGGTCCACGAGAGCACGCGTGCCGACACCGACATCGAGCGCATCCGTCGCTTCCTGTCGATATGAGTTTCTGCCACAACCACCAAGGAGAGCAGCATGCCTGAAACGCTGATCAAGGTCGACCTCAGTCAGTCGCCCTACGAGAACGAGAACATCCACAACCGCTGGCATCCGGACATTCCGATGGCGAGCTGGGTCAAGCCCGGTGACGATTTCGTGCTCGAAACCTACGATTGGACGGGCGGCGCGATCAAGAACGACGACAGTGCCGACGACGTGCGGGACGTCGATCTGTCGACGGTGCATTTTCTCAGTGGACCGATCGGCGTACACGGCGCACAGCCCGGTGACCTGCTGGTCGTCGATCTGCTCGACATCGGCGCCAAGCCCGACAGCCTCTGGGGATTCAACGGCTTCTTCTCGAAGAAGAACGGCGGCGGCTTTCTCACCGAGCACTTTCCGCAGGCGCAGAAGTCGATCTGGGACTTCCACGGCATGTTCACCAGTTCGCGACATGTGCCTGGCGTCAGTTTCGCCGGGTTGATCCATCCGGGACTGATCGGTTGCCTGCCGGACAAGAGCCTGTTGTCGACGTGGAACAAGCGCGAGATCGACTTCATCACCACCGATCCCGAGCGGGTTCCGCCCCTGGCGAATGCGCCCTACGGCTCGACCGCCCACATGGGACGGCTGTCCGGCGATGCGAAACTTCGCGCCGGTGCGGAGGGCGCGCGAACGGTACCGCCGCGCGAACACGGCGGCAACTGCGACATCAAGGACCTGTCACGCGGCGCCAAGGTCTTCTTTCCGGTCTATGTGGATGGCGCTGGCCTGTCTGTGGGCGACCTCCATTTCAGCCAGGGCGACGGCGAGATCACGTTCTGCGGTGCGATCGAGATGGCCGGCTGGGTGCACATGCGCGTGAGCCTGATCAAGGGCGGCATGGCGAAATACGGCATTCGCAATCCGATCTTCAAGCCGAGCCCGATCACGCCGACCTACAAGGACTATCTGATCTTCGAAGGCATCTCGGTCGACGAAGCGGGCCAGCAGCACTACCTCGACGTGCACGTCGCTTATCGCCAGGCCTGCCTGAACGCGATCGAATACATGAAGAAGTTCGGCTACTCCGGTGCGCAGGCCTATTCGATCCTGGGCACGGCGCCGGTGCAGGGTCACATCAGCGGCGTCGTCGACATCCCGAATGCCTGCGCCACGCTCTGGCTGCCGACCGAGATCTTCGACTTCGACATCAATCCGAATGCCGCAGGTCCGCAGAAGTTCATCGACGGCAAGGTCGACATTCCCTTGTCGCCCGATCTGTGAGCCGATGATGGCCACACGCGGAACCGAACGTCGTCTGACTGGAGAATCGATCGATGCCTGCCTATGATTTCGACTGTCCGTCGTGCGGGCCTTTCACCCGGCTCATGTCGATTGCCCGACGCAACGATCCGGTGGTCTGCAATGCCTGCGGCGAGCCGGCGAGTCGCCTGGTGGTGGCGCCGACGCTGCTGAGCAG
>JBGSTN010000460.1:0-13899 GCA_041736455.1 Burkholderiaceae bacterium
GCAGCCCGGCGACGAACGTCGCATCGCTTGCCAACTCGGCTCGCACCGCAACGGCATCGTTGGGCAACGGGTCCGACGTCCAGAACACCACACTGTCTTTCGCGTCGATCAGGCCTTCGGCGATCATCGCGTCGCGGTTCCGGTTGTAGTCGGCGCCGGCATCGATCTCGCCGCGCGTGACCTGCATCTCGATCGCCTGGTGCCTGGTGTTGAGCACACGGTCCAGGTATTGCTCGGGGTCGATGCCGTTCTTCTGGAAGTGATGGAACGGAATCAGGTAGCCCGACGTGGATCCCTTGTCACCGAAGGCGAAGGTGCGGCCCTTCAGGTCGGCAATCGACTTGATGCCCGACGCGGGGTGCGTGACCATGATCGCGAAGTACTCGGGCTTGCCGTCGTAGAGGATCGATGCGACAGCCTGAGCACCGGCCACGTGATTGGCCAGTACGTAGCCCCAGGGGCCCATCAATGCGATGTCTGTCTCTCCGTTGGCCAGCGACTTCGCCAGGCCTTCCCAGGTATCGACGGTGTAGAGCTTCACCGGGCGACCGAGCTGTCGTGACAGATGGTCGGCGAGCGGACGATAGGTCGCGTCGTTCTTTTCCTTGTCGGGCTGGTATAGACCGACACCGAAACGCAGCACGTCGTCGGCCGCGTGCGCCGGGGAGACAGCCACCAGAGCGAATATCGCGAACGCTGCAGCGAGACGGCCCGACGACAGAAGGCGCACACCGATTTCACGCGCACGACGGACGCTCGCGCGAGAGGAAACGGCAAGGACTCGGGCCAGGCGGTGAGACCAGCGGGTCGAAGGCGCCGGCCCGGTACGACGGGCAGTGGGGAACATCATCTGAAGCACTCCTTCGAATGCAGGGTGGTGAGGGCAGTGCGGTCAGTTCGAACTGGCGGTCGCATCGACGGATTCGTCGGCCAGCGCACCGCCGCAGCTCGAACCCTGGCCGGCGGTACAACCGAAACAATGGTCGGCTACACGGATTGGCCTGTCCTGCAGTGCCTCGGCGGTGATCTCGCTCAGGTGCAGGCGCGGCTTGCCGTCTGCACGGATGGGCAGACCGAGCTGCTGGTTGAAGTCGCAATCGTAGAGGTAGCCCTGCCAATCGACGCTGACGAGACTTCGGCACATCACCTGGTCGAGGTTCTCCTCACGATGCGCACCGCGCAGCAGCGTCATGTAGCTGTTGAACTGGCTCTTGGAGACCAGCATCGAACCGAAACGCTGGATGGGCATGTTGGCGAGTGTGAACAATTGATTGAAGACCACGCCGAAGTTCGTGCCAAGGTGCCGTTTGTAGTCCTGCTCGAGTGCCTGTTGGGCCGGGGGCAGACTGGCACCTTGCGGGTTGTAGACCAGGTTGAGGCTCAGTCCCGTGCCCGGATGACCGTAGCCCAGCGCATTGAGTCGCTGCAGCCCCCGGATGCTGGCGTCGAACGTGCCCTTGCCGCGCTGCCGATCGACGTTGTCCTCCAGGTAGCAGGGCATCGATGCGACCACGTCGACGCCGTGCGCCGCCAGGAATTCCGCCAGGCCGTCCTGCCCGGGCTCCTCCAGGATCGTCAGATTGCAGCGGTCGATGACACGCACGCCGCGTGCCCTGGCGGCGATCACCAGTGAACGAAAATGCGGATTGAGTTCGGGCGCGCCGCCGGTCAGATCGAGGGTGCGGACGTCGGGGCTGGCACCCAGGAACGCAATGACCGCATCGATCGTGTCGCGCGACATGGCTTCGGTGCGATTCGGTCCCGCATTGACGTGGCAATGCTGGCAACTCTGGTTGCAGCGATAGCCCAGGTTGATCTGAAGGGTATCGACGATGCGTCGGTCGATGGCCGGGAAGTCGGAGCGAACGAGCAGGGCAAGCGTATCGTGCATGAATCATCCAAGATGGCGTTCCTGAGTTGGACGCGCTTGCGCCACTTTCCTTACAGAACCGCCGGATTGTGGCGCAAGAATCGGTCGTCCGCGAATACCTGGGGGTATCGCCGGACATGTCGGCCGGTCGTCACAGGCTTCGCCGCTTCGTTCCTCCGGTCGGGTTACTGTCCCAGGGGGTGTCGCTCGAGACAAGATTTCAGGGAGAAAACGGCATGATGTCGCGCTGGCAATGGTTGCTGACGCTGTTCGTTCGAAAGCTCTGGCTGCGCGTCAGTGCGATGGCTTTGATCGGTGTCGCCACCGCGGGCGCCGGCATCGTGCTTGCACCATATATTCCCATTTCGTGGACGATACGGATCGGCGCGCAGGCGATCGACGGCATCCTCAACGTGCTCGCATCGAGCATGCTGGCGGTCACCGTGTTCTCGGTCAGCACGATGGTGGCCGCTTATGGTGCTGCGACCAACAACGTGACGCCGCGCGCGACCAAGCTGCTGATGGAAGACCATACGAGCCAGAACGTGCTCGGCACCTTCATCGGCTCGTTCCTGTACAGCCTCGTCGGCATCATCGCCTTGAGCACAGGCCTCTATGGCGCCGAGGGCCGGGCGATCCTGCTGATCGTCACGATCGGTCTGATCGCGCTGATCGCCGTGACGATCCTGCGCTGGATCGACTACCTTTCCCGGTTCGGCCGGCTCGGCGAGACGATCCAGCGGGTCGAGGACGCCACGTGGCGGGCGATGACGACACGCCTTTCGTATCCCTACCTCGGCGGCACGCCGTTGGTCGGTGAGGCTCCCGCAAATACATGGCCGGTCTATTCGCCATTGATCGGCTATATCCAGCATATCGACGTGGCGGCGCTCGAGAACAGCGTCAGGGCAGCCGGCTGCGAGGTCTACGTGACGGCGCTTCCCGGCGTTTTCGCCGATCCAGCGCGACCGATCGCGAGGGTGTCCGGACGGCGGGACGAGGCCATCGATACCGCGATATCGAAGGCCTTCACGGTCGGTGCGGAGCGCACGTTCGATCAGGACCCGCGCTTCGGCCTCTGCGTTCTGGCCGAGATTGCCTCCCGAGCCCTTTCGCCGGCGGTCAATGATCCTGGCACGGCGATCGACGTGATTGGCCGTGGCGTCCGACTGCTCGCCCAGTGGCAGCATTTCGACGCTGACAAGGTCAATACGGATATCGATTCTCCGCATATATGGATCCCTTCCATCGAAATCGGCGATATGCTCGACGATCTGTTCATGCCGATCGCCCGCGACGGCGCAGGTCTCGTGGAGATCCATCTTCGGCTCCAGAAGGCATTCACCGCGCTGCTGGCGACCGACCGCGCTGCCTTCGGTGATGCCGTGATGCGCCATTCGGCCATGGCCGTGGAGCGGGCCGAAGCGGCATTGCCACTGGCGCAGGAACGGCGTGCCGTTCGGGAATCGGCCGAGAGAATCGGTCAGCAGCTGTGACGCGGACGTGCCTGACGCGCGCCAGTGCCACGAGTGTCCGCATCTTGGCTGCCGGCCGCTCAGCGACCCGTCGTTCGGGTGCCCGGCCTCATTCTGGAGAGCCGAGCCGTTCGGCGCGCGACGATCGGGTCGGCCATCAGGCGATCTGCAGAAGCCTGCATTCGTCGTCGCCAGTTCGGGTGCTCGTCGATGGTCGTCGGCAGATTGGGCTGTTCGCGTACGCCCAGCAGATCTTCCACCGGGATGATCGCAAGCGTTGCCGAGGCAGCGGCGACGAGATCGATCGCAACATCGACACAGCCGGCTTCGGTGCCCGCTGCAAATCCGTCCGGATCGAAGGCCCGGGCCGATGCAAGCAGCGCTGCCTTCTCATTGTCTCGGGCAGCGCGCGCGGCCTGTGCGTCCTCTTCCGGGTGCAGTCGCTCGCGCCATGCGATGTCCTGGGCAGACCACCAGCCGGCAACCGTCGGAAGGTCATGCGTCGTGGTCATTGCCGCCGTGGCCGGTCGCCAATCGTCAGGGGAGACGAAACCTCCGTCCGCCTGCCGCTCGAACCACAACACGCTCATGCCGAGAATGCCTCTCTGCGCGAGGATGTCGCGGAAACCCGGGGGAACCGTTCCGAGGTCCTCGCCGATGACGATTGTCCGGTGCCGATGGGATTCCAGCACGATCAGATTCAACAGATCGTCCAACGGGTACGTCAGATAGGCGCCCTTGCTGGCCTCGCACCCATCGGGTACCACCCACAGGCGACTAAGTCCAAGGATGTGGTCGATACGTACGCCGCCCGCATGGCGCATCGCACTGCGAAGCGTCTCGATGAACGGCGCATAACCGTTCCGGGCGAAGGACCTCGGATCGAACGTCGTGAGCCCCCAGGACTGACCTTTCGTGTTCAACAGATCGGGCGGGGCGCCCACTTCCAGTCCGCTCAGCAGATCGCCAGGGTGTGCCCATGCGTGACTACCGTCCGGTGCCATGCCGACCGCCAGATCGCTGATCAGGCCGATATGCATGCCCGCTTCTCGTGCTGTGGACCGAGCGCGTTCGAGCGCGGTTTCGGCCAGGTTCAGCAACCACAGGTGGAACCTGATTTCCGCGTCATGACCGATCATGAACGCGCGGACTTGCGCGCTGTCAGGATCACGAAACGGTGCAGGCCACTGGTGCCAGTCAGTGAGTCCCTGTTCCAGGAAATGCCGATGAAGGGTTTCGAACGACGCATGCCGCCGCATGATCACGGAGCCGTCGGGAACCTGCGGCGCGTGAGTTTCGAACAGTGCCCAGAGCCAGCGCCGCTTGACGTCCCCGACATGTTGCCAGTCGATCAGTTCCGCTCGCTCGAGCGCATCCAGTTCGGCTTCGATCCCTGCCAGGCGTGCCGCTTCGATCGCTGCATCCACGCCGAACGGCTCCGCAGCATCGATCAGCAGCACGTTTGCGAGCAGGCGCGAAGAGGGCATGTAAGGACTCGCGCGACGAGGATCCGAGAAAAAGCCCGCGTGGGTCGGGGAGATGGCCAGTGCTTGCGCTCCGGCCTGCGCTGAGGCGCGGACGAAATGCGTCAACGCGGTATAGTCGCCCACGCCGGCGTCGGACGTGCGTCGGCCGCTTTCTTTCCTGAGCGAATAGACCTGAACCGCCGTTCCCCATGAAGCAGGCGGAGAGAGTTCGTAGGCCCTATCAGGCGCCAGCGCCACGGTGATGGCTGCCGCTTCGGTGGGATGGTCCAGGATCAATTGGTGATAGCCCGGCTCGTCGATGGCCGGGATGACGAGTGCACCCGATCCGCCCGGCGCCGGGCATGCCGTCGTCACGAACGTCTGCCCGTTCTCGAGTCGGACTCTTGCCTGCAAGGTTCGGAGCAATGTGGGACGCTCCATGGGGATCCGGATCGGTTCGCCTACCTTGCCCACGTAGAACGACGGCGCGGGAGAATGCTTCCTCGATGCCCTCAAGGCCCCGGCTGATTCTTCGGAGGAGCGACACGGGTATCCCATCGCTTCGGCCACGCGGATCAAGCTGTCGGCGGCCAGGATCTTTCGTCGACCACGGAAATCCTCCCATTCGACCTTCAGGCCCAGTTCGTCGGCGAGTTCACGAAGATCGTCACGAATCGGACTGATCACATACGCGTTCGTGGAGCAGGGCGGCAGCACATTGCCCTGGAAGGCCGAACCGTAAATCAGGGTTGCATCGTCGGGCGCCTCGAACGCGACAGGCTGGTCACCCAGATTCGCGACCAGCAGATATCGGGCACCGTTGCCGAGCGCCCATTCCGCGAAGACGGCAGCGGGTCCGATCGCGCGCGCATCGAGGCTCTGACATCCGTGCAGATGAGGCGTCAATCGGGTCCGGCGCACGTCCAGCAGCGAGCGGTAATGCGCACGCCAGACGTGTGCGTCCGGACCTTCTCGTGGCCGCGACATTTCGTAGGTCTTCGGATCGTTCGGATCGGGTATCCGCTCCCGCGTGACGGCGTCTGCAAACGCAGCGAAGTGCTTGAACTCGTTTCGTCGGCCTTCGCGCACGAGAGGGGCGAGTTCGTCATGGTGATCCGTGAAGAAGAGAAACGGCGATCGGCTGCCCGTTTCTTCGCCCATGAACAGCATCGGGATTCCTGGCGAGAGCAGCAGCAGGGCGATCGCGGCGCGCAGCGCCTCGGGCTTTGCGAGCGTCGTCAGCCGTTCACCGAATGCTCGATTGCCGATCTGGTCGTGATTCTGCAGGCAGTTGACGAACGCAGTGGTTGGAAGATGGACGCTGGGCGTCCCCCGCGGCTTGCCGCCGGCATGGCGCGAAGCTTCCCCTTGATAGACGAACCCCTCACCCAGCGCTCGCGCCAGCCGCTCCGCAGGCCGGTCGACATAGTCCTCGTAGTAGGCCTCTCGCTCGCCGGTCAGCAGGACGTGCACGGCGTGATGCAGATCGTCGTTCCATTGCGCATCGAAGCGGTGAGGAACCGGTTCGAGGTGTCTCGCGTCGTTGTTCTCGTTCTCGAGCACCAGGTGTACATGGCGGTCGTTTCCGACCGAGCGGCGCACGGCCTGAGCCATCTCGTCGAGCCAGTCGGCATCATTGATCGCGTGCACCGCATCGAAACGCAGGCCGTCCAGCCGATATTCGTTGACCCAGTAGATGGCATTGTTCGTGAAAAAGGCGCGTACTTCGGGCCGCCTGAAATCGATCGCCGCCCCCCAGGGCGTCTGCACGTCGTCCCGGAAGAAATCCGGTGCGAAGACGCTCATGTAGCTGCCGTCGGGACCGAAATGGTTGTAGACGACATCAAGGAACACCATCAGTCCGAGGCCATGTGCCTCGTCGATCAATTGACGAAGGTCGTCGGGAGACCCGTAGTCGATGTCGGGGGCATACGGCAGGACGCCGTCATAGCCCCAGTTCCGTTTGCCCGGGAAGTGGGCGACCGGCATCAGTTCGATCGCCGTGATGCCCAGGTCTCGCAGTTCCGGCAGCCGTGCGACGATTCCCTGGAATCCTCCGGCCAGGCCTGGATGGACTTCGTAGATGACCGCCTCCGTCCATGGCAGCCCTTTCCATGCCGCATGCCGCCACGCAAAGCGACTGGGGTCGACGACGATGCTGTATCCATGAACGTCGTCGGATTGGGCGCGCGAGGCAGGGTCCGGCAATGCCAGTTCGGTGCTATCGGCAGAAACGCGGAATCGGTAACGAGTGCCTGCCCCCAGCGGAAGTACCGTCACATGCCAACCGTCTGCCCCCCTTTGCAGCGGGTAGGTCGTTCCCTCCGCGGTCTCGATCGTCAGCGTCCGGTGGGCAGGGGCCCACACCCGAAACTCTGTTCGGCCGTCGGCCAGCAGAACCGGACCGAAGCGGCATGTCGACTCGCCATGTTGATGTGACTGCATTGGATTGCCTGTGGAGCGGTTGATCGAGAGGGCAGCGCAGTCCGCGGCAACAACCAGTCCCGGCCCGGCAACGAGCAATCCCGGCTTGCAGCATCAGGCAGTGCAGCCGCGCCACCGCGCATCCAGGACCGCGCGCCTTTCGATCGACTCGCCATTCGCCTAGCGTGCCGGGCCTCTTTGTGCGACGCCGAACAGACCGCACGACCTGTCCGACGTACGCTGATTCCAATGCTTGGCTCGAGCATTCCGCGTGACTCCGATAGCATCTGTCGACGCGTCGTCGCACCCGCGACTTCGAGCAACGGAGGTCGGGTTGTCATACTTACATCATCCGCGCATGACCTTTGGCGCGGCGCTCGTGATAGTGATCGCCGCCGGTGAGCCCGCCTGGGCAGGCCGGGATTGCGACGCGCCGGCGGAGACGTGGCATCCGCGAAGCGCCGTCATCGAGCTGGCCGAACGTCATGGCTGGCACGTCGAACGAATGAAGATCGACGACGGTTGCTATGAGATCAAGGGACGGGATGCCGAAGGTCGCCGCCTGAAGGCCAAGATCGACCCGGCATCGCTCGAGATCATCCGCATCAAGCGTGAACACGCCGGCCAAGAGCGGAACCGGGACCGGGCCGGCGATCGATAGCGCCGTTTCACACACTTCCAGGAAAACACGAATGAAACACGCATGGCATCTTGCGATCATCGCGGGCGCGCTCGCAGCGCCGTCCGTCGCTTCGGCGCGGCAGGTCGCGCTTGAGGCGCGGTTGAACGACTACGGTGGCGATGGCGCCTATCTCGCCATCTATCTGATGGACAAGTCCGGCAAGTTTCACAGTACGCTGTGGGTGGCAGCGCCCAAGACCAAGTATTGGCGCCATCTGCGCGACTGGTCCCGTGCTTCCGGCGGCGCGGTCAAGGTGGACGGCATCAGCGGCGCGAGCGTCGGCGCCGGCGAGACCCTGCGGGTTTCGATCGAACTCGCCGACGCGTTGCTGGACGCCGGCTACCAGATCCACATCGACACCGCGGTGGAGAAGATGGCGGACAACCCATCCGAAGTGGTGGTGCCGCTCACATCGGCAGGCAGCGCCATGCCGGTGCCCGGGCGCGGATACGTCAAGTCGTTCCGCTACACCCTCTGAACCGATCGGATGCCGACGCTGCGCAAGCTCCATTCGACGCCGGGACTGATCGCCGCACTGCTGCTCCTGGTCGTCGCGCTGACCGGTTCGGTGCTGTCGGTATTCCCGGTGCTGCAACACGCAGGCGCCAGGCAGGCGATCGGGATCGACGTGGCCACGCTGGCGGGCCGGGTCACCGAGCGAGTGGCAGGGGTCGAGACGCTGGTGCGCGAGCCATCTGGCGCAATCATCGCCTATCACCTGACAGGCGAGGCGCAACAGATCTCCATCATCGACCCTGTCAGTGGGGAGGTCGTGCAGGCCTATCGAGCGTCGGTCGTTCAGCGCTGGTTGAAGAACCTGCATCGACGACTTCTGCTCGATGATGCCGGGCGCGTCGCCACCGGGGTGACGGCCGCCATCATGTTGTTCGTCATGTTCTCGGGCCTCACACTGCTCGAGCGGCGAATGGGCGGATGGAATCAGCTGTTCTCGACGGTGCGCGGTACTACGTTGCAGCGGCTGCACAACGAGACAGCACGGCTGGCGTTCGCCGGGGTCGTTCTGTCCGCCGCCACCGGCCTCGTCATGTCGCTGACGACCTTCGGCGTGATTCCCGAAGGTGGTGGCGACGAACTCGCCTTGGACTTCCGACCGACCGCCGCCACAGCCTTGCCGCTCGAGCGGATGCCGGCGCTGCAAGCGATCGATGTGTCACACCTGCAGCAACTGAAGCTGGCGAACCCCGGTTACCCCGATGATGTGATCGAACTGCAGACCACCGATGGCGCGGGCATGATCGATCCGGCAACCGGCAACTGGCTTGCCTTCGGCAAGCACGATCGCTGGCAGCGCCTGCACGCGACAGTGCTGATGCTGCACACCGGCGAGGGACTCTGGTGGCTGGGGTTGCTGGTTGGAGCTTCTTCGCTGGCTGTCCCCCCGCTCGCCGTGACCGGCTACCTGCTCTGGCTGCGTCGTCGCGAGAGCCAGCCTCGCCTGACTGCCAACGCGCCGACACGCGACGCAGATACCGTGCTGCTGGTGGGCAGCGAGACCAACACCACCTGGGGCTTCGCCGTGGCGTTGCATGAGGCACTGTTGCGTGTCGGGCTCCGGGTACACACGGGGCCGATGAACGACATCGCGGATCGCTACCCGAATGCCCTTCGCCTGCTCGTCCTGACGTCGACCTACGGCGACGCGGAGGCGCCGGAAAGCGCGCGTCAGTTCACGGCGAGATTGGGTCGGCTGTCGCCGTCGAGCGGACTGACCTTCGCGGTACTGGGCTTCGGCGATCGGCAGTTCGCGCGATTCTGCGGCTACGCGCGACAAGTTCATGCGGCGCTCGCCGCCAAGGGAGTCGAGGCATTGCGTGAACCGGGTACGGTGGATCGGCAATCCGAATCCGATTTTCGCGATTGGTGCCAGTGGCTCGGTGAGACGCTCGGCGTGGCGCTCGACATTCGCTACACACCGCGGCTGCCGCAGACCAATGCACTGAAGCTCGTCTCGCGCACGGCCTACGGGTCCGATCCACAGACTCTGGCAGTCGTTCTTCGCTTCGTGCCCGCCGCGGCGCCAGGATGGCGATCGACACTTGGCCTCCTGAAGCTGCCCGCATTCGAGACCGGTGACCTGCTGGGCGTCGTTCCCCCGGGCGATGCCTCGCCACGTTACTACTCTTTGGCCAGCATGGCCTCCGACGGCGTGGCCGAGATCTGCGTGCGCCGCCAGCACGGAGGCGTTTGTTCGACCTATCTCACCGATCTTCAGCCCGGGGCATCGATCGAGGCGTTCGTGCAGTCGCATTCGAGCTTCCGCCCGGCGCCTGGCGATGTGCCGGTGATCCTGATCGGCGCAGGTACGGGCATCGGTCCGCTGATCGGCTTCATCCGGCACAACCCGCCGCAACGTCCGATGTACCTTTATTTCGGCGCACGCGATGCCGAGGACGGCTTCCTGTATGGCGACGAACTGCAGGGCCTCGTTGGCGTCCGCCGCCTGCGCACGTTGACGACCGCGTTCTCCCGGTCTGCCGATCACGCCTATGTGCAGGATCGATTGGTTGCGGATGGCCGCACGCTGCGCAAGCTGATCGGAAAGGACGCACAGATCATGGTGTGCGGCGGTCGCAAGATGGCGGAAAGTGTGGCAATTGCCTGGGATTTCATTCTCGAAGGCACCGGCTCGACTGTCGCACGACTGAGGGAGCAGGGGCGCTATGTCGAAGACGTCTATTGATTGGATACCCGGCTCACGCCTGAACGACTGCCGAACCAGCGGCGACACGATGGGCACACGCTACACCGCTCGTTTCTTGGCGCCCGAAGGGTCGGACGTGAAACGAATCGTTGCGGAACTGGACGTTGCCGTCACCGCCGTCGACGACCAGATGTCGAACTGGAAGGCCGACTCCGACCTGTCCCGCCTGAACCGGGCAGCGACGGGCGAATGGGTATCGATTTCGAGCAATCTGGCGAATTTACTGCGTCGCGCGATCGAGATCGGACGAGAAACCGACAATGCCTTCAACATCGGCGTCGGCGACCTGGTCAGTGCATGGGGTTTCGGACCTGACAGCGCACCGCAACTGTCGCTCCGACGCGAAGGCCCTCGTGTCTGTCCTCCAGTGGAAGAGTTGCTGGTCGTCGATGCACCTGGATGCCGTGCACGTAAATGCGGTCCCGTGACACTGGACCTGTGCGGCATCGCCAAGGGTTTCGGTGTCGACGAACTTGCTCGCGTACTGGACGAGCGCGAAGCGGCTTCCTGGCTCGTCGGCATCGACGGCGAGATGCGCTCGCGCGGCGGCAAGCCGGATGGAACGGCGTGGGCAATTGCACTCGAAGCCCCTGAAAGCGAGCGACGCCAAGCGATGAGTGTCGTCGAACTGCGTGACGCGGCCATCGCCACCTCCGGCGACTACAGGCGCTCGATCATGATCGACGGTGAGCGGATCTCGCATACGATGGACCCGCGCAGGGGAATTCCGCTGCAGGGAACGCTTGCCAGCGTCACCGTCATCTCGGCCCTCTGCGCCGACGCCGATGCCTATGCGACGGCGCTGATGGTTCTCGGCGTCGAGGCGGGGTTCGAACAGGCGCGTCGTCTCGGCATCCACGCATGCTTCGTCGCTCGAGTCGGCGACGGGATCCACGTCACCGGCACCGGCTTCTTCGGCAGCACTCAATGATGATCAATCAAACATCGACACCGTAGGGACATGCAAACGGTCGCATGACCTGTTGCCATAAAATCGTCCCTCGTCCGGCATCTGCCCGGTCACCCACCGCCCGGCAACTTTTATCTCCAGTTGCCGTCCGGCGCCTCCCGAATCCGTATCGACCGCCCCGTGCAAGACGATTGCGGGGCATTGGCGCCCTTTGCGCGAGTCGGCATGCTTTCGACCGTACGAACCGACTCTCGTCCCACTTCAGGAAACATCATGCAAGACAAACTCATGCAGGCCCAGACACAACCTTTCATCAAGCTGGCACAGTCCAACATGGAGTTGCTGACCCGGTTCTCGACTTCACCCGAAGTCAGTGCGAGCGCGAACCAGTTGTTTCAGCAAGCCAGCGAGTCGGCCATGAACCTCATGCACTCCGGCGCCTACGCGCAGATGGTGCAGGGCATGTGGAAGAACTACGCCGAGTTCGTTGCGGAACTCAGCCAGAACAGCATGCTGCTGTTCAGCGAAGGACAGGCCGCGATGACCCGCCAGGCGCAGGAAGCCACCAAAGGCGTCATCGACATGGCCGACGTTCGCGGCAGGCGTGCTCGCTAGGCAGCATCGGTACACGAAACCCTTCATCAGGGCGCGCGCTGCGGAGCCAGCGCTGGAAGCTCGGCCGAGCTCGTCTCGGCAGTGGATCGCCCGAGCCGGCCTGCAAGCCTTTGAAACGGCCGGTATCCCGGTCGTTCGATGTACCGATGGGCCATTGCCGCCAGTGCCACCGCTGCGGCGAGGTAGGCCCCGTAGGCCAGATTCTGGAGCCACGCGTCCTCGAGGAGTGCAACGCGGCGCTGCACGATGAGCAGCAGCAGCGCATGCGTCATGTACATCGCATAACTGCGCTGACCGATCCAGACGAGTTGCGGCAGGGAAAGGCATCTGGCCAGCCATCCCTGGCCTGATTGAAGCGAAACGATCAATACGGCCCACAAGCCGCTACCCAGCAACTGCGCAAAGAAGAAGATCTCGTGGTTCAGTACCAATGCCATGAGACAGGTCACAGTCAGCGCCTGCATGACGCCGTGTTGCCGGTCAGTGGCACGGGCTCGTCGATTGCGCTGCCATTCGAAGGCGAGCACCCCGATGAAGTAGGCAGCCGCAGCTCGCGGCAGGGATTTGTGCAACAACGGCAGGTTGGGTGCATCGGGCGGACCGAATCGCCACCAGGTCAGGACGACATAGACGATGCAGGCTCCAAGAGCGACGACGGCGACGCCGACACGCGTGCGCCGATCACGCGCCAGTGCGAACACGACCATCACGATCAGAAAGGCCATGAATTCGGCGGATATGGACCAGGCCGGGAAATTGAAGTCCAGACTGTCCTGTATGCCGATGCCATGAAGCATCGACAGATTGAGCAGGAAGTAGCCCGGATCGAAACTGGCCTGGCTGGCGAGTGGCGTCATGCCGAGATCGATACCGGCGGCAGTCGATATCGCGTTGATGACCTGCTTGCCGTAGAAGATCGCGATCCACGCAAGCAGGACGGCCAGGTGCAGCGGATACAGTCGTCCCAACCGCTTGACGACGAACATCGCCACATCACGCGATCCGTGGATCCTGTCGGCGCAAGCGCGAGTGACAAGAAACCCGCTCAGCACGAAGAACATCTCGACGACCAGGAACGAGCCATCGAACCACCCGAGATCACGAATCACGCTCGGCCAGCTATGAGCGGTCGCCACGCTGAATGCACCGAATGCACGAAGACCCTCGAAGGCCGGGAACATGAGCGCTCCTGTCTGCATACCTGCCGCATAGACAAGCCGTCGGCTCGCCTGTCGGGCGAATGGCCGAACATGAGATGGAGGGCGCCGTCTTCGAGGGACGTGCCGGGCATCGAGTTGTTCAGGCATCGAATGCGCCACTTCGATGGAGCGCACACCTCGTCAGTCATCGAACCATTGCCACCGGTTCAACGCCGATGCTGAATCGGTCGTCAGTCGATGGACTGGAGACCGTGCTGATCGCGTCCCAGCAGTCGCTGGCACAGCTCTTCGCGAGAGTCGACGTCGAACTGGTTGTAGATCTGTCGCCGGTGATAGATGACCGTGTTGCGTGAGATGTGCAATTTGGAGGCAACCTGCTCCTGCGTGTGCCCGAGGGCCAGCAGCAGGCAGACTTCCGCCTGTCGCGGCGGCATCGCGGCGCCGTGAATCGCCTCGAACAGGCGGAGCGACACGGGCACACGCCGCTCGAGTTCGATTCCGATCAGCGACTCGACGGGTGTCACGGGATCCAGCGGGAAGGCACGGGCTACGAAGGAGCCCCAGGCGTTGCTGGC
>JBGSTN010000478.1:0-14585 GCA_041736455.1 Burkholderiaceae bacterium
ACAGCCCGCGTCGCTTCGAGCCACGTGGCGGCACGCCAAAATCCGCGGTGGATGATCCGCGCCGGGCAATGCAGAACGGCCGCTGAACCGCCAGCCGCGATTGGCCTGGGGATCATGGCGGCGGCCGTGCCGGCCGTTTACGGCCCCGGAATGCCGGACTTTGCGCCGGCATTCGATCTTTTTCCGTTCCGGGCGGATCCCATCGGGCTAAACCGTATTTAACGTTGTAAAACCGGCCGGGGTACGCCACGCGGGCCAGGACGCGATACCATCTAAACAACACATAATGCGGAAGTGTCCGGGCACTGCGACGTTGCCGGCTTCCGCTCACAACGGCGTGCCTGCCCTCGCAGCTCAACCCGGACGGATTGCTAATGACCATTGCGCACGAAATGGGCCTCCCCGAATCCGAAACCCTGGGACACGCGATCGAACCCGTGCGGTTCGTGGTCGTCATGGGTGTCGCCGGGTGCGGCAAGAGCACCATCGGCAGGGCACTGGCGGAGGCCTTGCAGACCAGCTTCCTCGATGGGGACGACTACCATCCGCGCGCGAATGTCGAAAAAATGGCGCGTGGCGAACCACTCAATGATCATGATCGCTGGCCATGGTTGAGTCTCGTGATGGGCGCCATGCGGGGCCATGTCGCCCGGAACGAACAGACGGTGCGCAAACTGTCTTCAGGTGCGGAGACGGGGGGATTGGCCGGATGCTCGGTGGCTGCCTGCTCGGCGCTGCGGAGGCCCTACCGTGATTTCATGAGCGAACACGCCGGCGAACCCATCTTCTTCGCGCACTTGCACGGCGCAAAAGAAGTCATTCATCGGCGCATGCTGGAACGCGAGGATCACTTCATGCCTTCGCAATTGCTCGATAGCCAGTTCGCGACACTGGAGCATCTGGGTTCGGACGAGCATGGTCTGGCGCTCGACATCGCTCTGCCCGTCGACAAGATCGTCGAACAGTTCGTGCGTGCGATCCGTGCGGTGGATTTCGCGCGTGCGCGCGTGACGGCCTGAGCGCAGCACGTATCGACCGGGCTCGCGCCGTCAGTCGGCATGGCGGCTACATCGATCGGTTAGTCGTCGCGAAGGATAGCGATCGGCGTTCGCTCGGCGTAACATTTGCTTACGCCACTTTCCTATCTGCGATGCCATGGCTCGAGCCCGACTCGCCGTTCGTTCGGCCACAGCCGAACAATCCGTCACCCGCAAGCCGCCTGCCGGCCCGAAGCGCCTCGTCGCGCAGCGCCTCGATGAGCACACCGACGCCCTCTGGACCGGTTTTCGCGCCGCCCACACGGCTGAAGGCATGCCGATCGATGATCTCGCCGAAGCCGGGCGCCTGTGCTACGCGTACTGGACCGACCGCGCGACGCTGGCAGCTTTCGGTGGCTTGCAGGTCCTTGGTGAACATGCCCTGTTCCGGTCGATCGAAGTCCTTCCAGGTCATCGCGGATGCGGATTGGCGGCGCAGATCGTGTCGCACCTGCTGGACTGCGCCCGCGAATCAGGGGCCAGGCATGCCTGGCTGCTGACGGAAGACGCGCAGTCCCTTTTTGCCAGCCTGGGTTTCCAGCCGGTCGCGCCAGATCAGGCGCCAGCCGAACTGGCCAGTGCCCCGCATTTCCGGCTGCTCTGCGCGCGCGATGCCCAGTTGATGACCGCGGCGGTCTGAGCGCGTCAGTCGAACGTCTTGACCATGTCTTCGATGACTTTCTTGGCGTCGCCGAAGACCATCATCGTCTTGTCCATGTAGAACAACTCGTTGTCGAGGCCGGCGTAGCCCGAGGCCATGCTGCGCTTGTTGACGATGATCTGGCGTGCCTTGTAGGCCTCGAGAATCGGCATGCCCGCGATCGACGATTTCGGATCCTTGGCCGCCGGGTTGACGACGTCGTTGGCACCGAGCACGAGAACGACGTCGGTCTCGCCGAAGTCGTTGTTGATGTCTTCCATCTCGTGCACCTGGTCGTAGGGCACTTCGGCCTCGGCGAGCAGCACGTTCATATGACCCGGCATCCTGCCAGCCACCGGATGAATTGCGTACCGGACCTGCACGCCCTTGGCAATCAGCTTGTCGGTAAGCTCTTTCAGCGGATGCTGCGCGCGCGCAACGGCCAAGCCGTACCCAGGCACGATGATGACCGAGTCGGAATTGGCCAGCATGAACGCCGCATCGTCGGAAGAACCCGACTTGACGGGACGCTGCTCCGCGCTGCCTTGCGCCGCCGATGCGGTTTCACCACCGAAGCCGCCGAGAATCACATTGAAGAACGAGCGATTCATCGCCTTGCACATGATGTAGGACAGGATCGCACCCGATGATCCGACCAGCGAACCAGCCACGATGAGCATCGGGTTGTTGAGCGAGAAACCGATACCTGCGGCTGCCCAACCCGAATAGCTGTTGAGCATCGACACGACGACGGGCATGTCGGCTCCGCCGATCGGAATGATGATCAGCACGCCCAACACGAAGGCAAGGGCGGCCATGATGGTGAACGGTAGCCACGCCTGTGTGATCGCGAACCAGATGCCGCAGCCGATCATGGCCAGCGCCAGCACCAGATTCAGAAGATGCTGGCCGGAGAACGTGACGGGCCGGCCCTGGAACAGGCGGAACTTGTATTTCCCCGACAACTTGCCGAAAGCGATCACCGATCCGGAGAAAGTGATGGCGCCCACGAACGTCCCGATGAAGAGCTCGATCCGGTTGCCCAGCGGGATCTCGCCACCCTTTTCCACGATGCTGAATGCCCAGGGCTCGGCCACCGCGGCGACACCGATGAAAACGGCCGCCAGGCCGATCATCGAGTGCATGAAAGCGACCAGTTCGGGCATCTTGGTCATTTCGACCCTGGCCGCCATGATCGCGCCGATGGTGCCGCCCACGGCCATCGCCGCCAGAACGTAGATCATGCCGACTGCCGCAATCTCCGGTGCCAGCTTGAAGATGAGGGCAACGGTGGTCACGATGGCAATGGCCATGCCGAACATGCCGAAGACATTGCCAAGGCGCGCTGTCGTGGGGTGTGACAAGCCCTTGAGTGCCTGGATGAAGCAGACCGAGGCGACCAGATAGAGCAATACGACGACGTTGAGACTGAGAGTCATGAAACTGTCCTGTTGTTCTGCGCGAGGCGGTATCTGGCGTCAAGCAGCCGGGTTGGCGAGGATGGGCTTTTTCTTCGGCTCTTTCTTGCGAAACATTTCGAGCATGCGGCGCGTCACGAGGAAGCCGCCGAAGACATTGACCGCGGCAAGCGTGACGGCAAGCACACCCATGGTCTTGGCGAGGCCACCCTCGGTGAGCGCGGCAGCCAGCATCGCGCCGACGATCACGATTGCCGAAATGGCGTTCGTGACCGCCATGAGCGGCGTGTGCAGCGCCGAAGTGACGGTCCATACGACGTGATATCCCACGTAGATGGCGAGAACGAAGATGATCAGATTGATGACCGTGTGGCTGATCGCTTCCATGAAGTCTTTCTCCGAATTGCAGTTCGATTGCCGCGTTGAAACGGAATGTTGCCCAGTGACGGGTATTGCCGGATGTCGAGCCTGACGACCGGGGCTGTCTTCCCGGGCGGACCATCAGGCAAGCCATCGAGTTGCAGCACTGGCAGACCCCGGGCCCGCCGGATGCACCGCGACGTCAGGCCTTGTCGTGCATGAGTTTGCCGTTGCCGGTCATCATGCACGCCTTGACGATATCGTCTTCGAGATTGATCACGACATTGCCGTCCTTGTCGAGCAGCAACTTCAGGAAGTCGATGACGTTGCGCGCATAAAGTGCCGATGCATCGGCCGCCACCTGCGCGGGAAGATTGGTCGGCCCCAGGATCATCACACCGTGCTGCTCGATGGCCGCGTCAGGTTGTGACAGTTCGCAGTTTCCGCCTTGCCCGGCGGCCATGTCGACGATCACCGAACCCGGCTTCATCGCCTTGACCATGTCGGCCGTGACCAGCACGGGTGCCTTGCGCCCGGGGATCAATGCGGTCGTGATGACCATGTCCGCCGTCTTCAGGCGTTCGGCAACGGCCTCGGACTGTCGTTTCATCCAGCTTGCAGGCATTGGCCGCGCATAGCCGCCTGTTCCCTGTGCGGCATCGCGCTCGTCGTCGTTCTCGAAAGGCACGTCGATGAACTTCGCGCCGAGCGATTCGATCTGCTCCTTGACGGCCGGCCTGACGTCCGATGCCTCGACGACGGCACCGAGTCGCTTGGCCGTGGCGATGGCTTGCAGGCCTGCGACCCCGGCACCGAGAATGACGACACGGGCGGCCTTGATGGTGCCGGCCGCCGTCATCATCATCGGCATCAGGCGCGGGTACGCATTCGCCGCCACCATCACTGCCTTGTAGCCGGCCAGGTTGGCCTGGGACGACAGAACATCCAGGCTCTGCGCACGGGTCGTGCGCGGCGCAGCCTCCAGGGCGAACGAGAGCAGGTTGCGTCGCGCCAGCCTCAGCAGTCCCTCGCGATCGAAAGGTTCGAGCATTCCGATGATCAGCGCACCATCGTGAAAAAGGCGCACTTCCTCATTGTCCGGCGTGCGAACCTTCAACACGATCTGTGCACGGAAGGCATCTTCTCGAGTGCCGATGATGGCGCCGGCCGCACGCAGTGCTGCATCCGGTTGACCGGCCGCCCGACCAGCACCGGCTTCGACGGTGACGGTATGACCTTGAGCGATCAGCTTCTTGACCGTTTCCGCGGTCGCGGCGATACGAGTCTCGCCGGCTCGCGTTTCGGCTGGCACGCCGATGTGCATGGATTCTCCCCTCGGTTCGTCGGGTTGCTTTTTCTAGGCGCTGCAAAGTGTGC
Organism: Burkholderiaceae bacterium; assembly: GCA_041736455.1. Taxonomy (GTDB): domain Bacteria; phylum Pseudomonadota; class Gammaproteobacteria; order Burkholderiales; family Burkholderiaceae_E; genus JAUIAI01. The sequence continues at coordinate 4,833 of JBGSTN010000478.1, forward strand.
AAGGCGACACGAAAAAAACAGCAATTATGCGTCATTCGACGCGGCGAGCACGGTTTCCGGCACAGTAACCCATAAAATAGATCGTCCTTGCTGCCTCGTCCGGTTGCTGGCGAACCGGCACACACCCGGGTCGTTCCCGAGAGCCGTACGTGTTGCGCTCGGGTCGAGCACAAGTCGAGCCCGAGTCGATCGCAATTCGAGCCCGAGTCGAGCCCGAGGTTCTACCGGATTGGCACTCGACTCATACCCGGGTCGCCGGCATGTCCGACTGCGCCGGACCGGTTCGACCGCCCGATGATCTGGCGTCCATTTCCATCGTTCGTTTCCTGGTGACCCATCTTGTCGAATCTTGAAGATCCGGCTTCCGCGATACGCAGTTCCGTACCCGGTTCCGCTGCGGGCGTGACGCACACGCGTCCGGCAGGGCGAGGCCGGGTGGTCGTCGGCATGTCGGGCGGCGTCGATTCGTCGGTCGCGGCGTGGCTGCTGAAGGAGCAGGGCTACGAGGTCGTCGGTCTTTTCATGAAGAACTGGGAGGACGACGATGACGACGAATATTGTTCGTCGCGCGAGGATTGGATCGACGCGGCGAGCGCGGCCGATGTGATCGGCATCGATATCGAGGCGGTGAATTTCGCTCGCGAATATCGGGATCGCGTGTTCGCCGAGTTCCTGCGCGAGTATGCAGCCGGTCGGACCCCCAATCCCGATATTCTCTGCAACACCGAAATCAAGTTCCGGGCATTCCTCGATTTCGCGATGCAGATGGGCGCCGAGCATATTGCGACCGGTCACTATGCCCGCGTGGCCCACGAGGGAGCGCAGATCCGCCTGCTGCGCGGCCTCGACGCGAGCAAGGATCAGAGCTATTTCCTGCATCGACTCACTGCCGGGCAGCTCGAGCGATCGATGTTTCCCCTGGGCGAACGGCCCAAGTCGCAGGTGCGCGACCTGGCAGCACGCATCGGCTTGTCGAACGCGCAGAAGAAGGACTCCACGGGCATCTGCTTCATTGGCGAGAGACCGTTTCGCGAGTTTCTCAATCGTTACCTGCCGATGCAGTCGGGCGCGATCGAGACGCCTGACGGACGGGTCATCGGCGAGCACGTGGGACTTTCCTTCTACACCGTCGGACAGCGCCGTGGCATCGGCATGGGCGGACGTGCCGATTCCGGCGGCGAGCCCTGGTACGTGGCGAGCAAGGACATGGCGCGCAACGTGCTGATAGTCGTGCAGGGGCATGACCATCCGCTGCTGCGGTCGCCACGCCTCTGGGCGGACCAGATGCATTTCCTGGCGGGTGCCGCGCCGGCGTCGAATGCCGTACTCACCGCCAAGACCCGTTACCGTCAGCACGATGCCGCTTGCACGTTGACGGTCGATCCGATGTCGATCGATGCCATGCCGGGCGGCAAAGGACCGTCGCGTGACGATCAGGCCGCGGCCGGTGTGCGTGCCGTGCTCGCCTTCGACGAACCTCAGTGGGCGGTGACTCCCGGCCAGAGCGTGGTGATCTACGAGGGCGACGTCTGTCTGGGTGGCGGCTTCATCTCGTCGGCCGAGACCATGACCTCAGGCCCGGTACCTGCGCTCTAGCCCGGTCCTCGGGCCGGGGGAACGGCCCTGACTGACCTACAATGCGGCTCAACTGAACCCCGATGACGACGTTCGACCCATGGCCGACGATACTGCTGCGCTGTTTGCTCTTTCTCCGCTCGACGGTCGCTACGCCCGTCAGGTCGGCGAGCTGGCCCCGATCTTCTCGGAGGCCGGATTCATGCGGCGCCGCTTGCAGGTCGAAGTCGCCTGGCTCATCGCGCTGTCCGACGCGGGCTTCGCCGAACTCGCGCCGCTGACCGCCGAGTCGCGCGCATTTCTCGACCGACTGATCACCGGGTTCGACGAGCGTGCCGCCCTTCGCATCAAGGCCATCGAGCAGAAGACCAATCACGATGTGAAGGCGGTTGAGATCTACCTCCGCGAAGCGGTCTGTGGTCACGCAGATCTCGAGAGGGCGATCGAATTCGTGCACTTCGCCTGTACCTCCGAAGACATCAACAACACCTCGCACGCGCTGATGATCCGTGCGGCACGCGACGAAGTGCTGCTGCCGTCGCTGCGCGCGATCGCCGACAGCCTTCGTCAGCTTGCGCATCAGCAGGCCGACACGCCGATGCTCAGTCGAACTCATGGCCAGACCGCTTCCCCGACGACCCTGGGCAAGGAGATGGCAAACGTGCTGGCGCGGCTGGAACGTGGCATCGATCAGATCGCGTCGGTCGAGTTGCTGGCCAAGATGAATGGCGCGGTCGGCAACTACAACGCGCATGTCGCGGCGTATCCGGACATGGCCTGGCCCGAATTCAGTGAACGTGTCGTGCGCTCACTGGGGCTCGGCTTCAACCCGATGACGATCCAGATCGAACCTCACGACTACATGGCGCAACTCTTCGATGCGGTCGCGCGCGTCAACACGATACTGATCGACCTGAACCGGGATCTGTGGGGATATGTGTCGCTCGGCTATTTTCGTCAGCGACTCAAGGAAGGCGAGGTCGGCTCGTCTACGATGCCACACAAGGTCAATCCGATCGACTTCGAGAACTCCGAAGGCAACCTGGGGCTGGCCAATGCCATCTTGCGCCATCTTGCGGAGAAGCTTCCCGTCTCCCGATGGCAACGTGATCTGACCGACTCGACCGTCTTGCGTAACCTGGGGGTTGCCTTCGGATACGCGTTGCTGGCCTGGAAATCGTGCCTGCGGGGTATCGGCAAGCTCGAAGTCGATCCGGCACGTATCGCGGCGGATCTCGATCGGGCCTGGGAGGTCATGGCCGAGCCGGTACAGACCGTGATGCGCCGCTACGGACTGGCCAATCCCTACGATCGCCTGAAGGCCTTCACGCGCGGCCGCGCGATCAGTCGCGACGACATGCTCGCGTTCATCGATACGCTCGAAATTCCAGGCGAAGAGCGCGAGCGACTGAAGGGCATGACGCCATCGAGCTACATCGGTCTCGCCGCCACGCTCGCCGCGCGAAGTTGACCGCCATCGTCGCATGGCGGAGCCCGACTTCGCAGCGGCGCCCGCTCGAGGCTCGAGCAACCCCAAGACCCCGAATGGCTCAGGGTCGAGCATGTGATTCGTTCTAACGCGAACGGTATCATCGGGCTTCCCCTGCACGCCTGCAACGGTTGCCGAGATGACGGATTCGCCACAGGATTTGTTCGATCTGCTGCCCATGACGACCCGCCGCGGACTAAAAGTTCTGCGCACGATGGCGGCTGCCTATCAGGCATTCGAATCGCTCAATCGATCGCAATTGCGTGATTCGGGGCTTACGCCGGCGCAGTTCGACATCGTCGCCACTTTGGGTAACACTGGGGGAATGACATTCAAGTCGCTCGGCGAACGAACGATGATTTCGAAAGGGACGCTGACCGGCGTCGTCGATCGGCTCGTGCGCGAGGGTCTGGTCGAACGCGTGTCGGGGCAAGCCGACCGGCGTACGGTGATCGTTCGATTGACCCGACCCGGCAACAAGTTGTTCGTGAAACTGTTTCCCGATATCGCAGGCCGGGCGGCCAATTCGTTGCGCGGCTTCAGTCGCAGGGAACTGGATGAACTCGATGCATCACTCGATCGTCTGCGCGCTGCATTCGAGGCGCAACGCCTGCTCGAGGACGGCCGTCATCCCCATCTCCAAAGCAGCATGGCCTCGATCGAATGACCATGATCGATGAGCGACCTCAGTGGCGCTACACGACCGTAGCCATTGCGCTGCACTGGTTGATCGCGCTGTTGATCATCAGTGGGTTTTCGATGGGCCTCTACATGGTCGACCTGCCCGTCTCACCGGCCAAGCTGCAGTATTACAGCTGGCACAAATGGATCGGTATCACGATCTTCCTGCTCGCATTCGCCCGTGCGGGCTGGCGTTTCCTGCACCCACCCCCGGCGCCCGTTGCCGGCCAACCCCCGTGGCAGGTACAGGCTGCGGCAGTGACTCACGCGTTGCTCTATCTGTTGCTGTTCGCGATACCGTTGTCGGGCTGGTTGTACAGTTCTGCAGCGGGCTTCCAGACGGTATACCTGGGCCTTGTGCCCATTCCGGACCTCATCGGCAAGGAATCGGGACTCAAGGATCTGCTGAAGAATGTTCATTGGTCGCTGACCCTTCTCCTCGCCGTGTTGATCGCCGTGCATGTGATTGCAGCGCTGAAGCACCAGATCATCGACCGCGATGGCACGTTGTCTCGCATGTTGCCGGGTCGCATTCGCTCCAGCCCCTGATGCACCACTCGTCAAGGTTCCCGACCCTTTTGTCCAACCGCTGATCCACCCGAGGAGTTGCGCCAATGCCTGTCGTTTCAGTCTCGTCGAGCAACCGTGCCGGCATACCCCGATTTCCTGTTCGGGGCGGGCCGCTGGTGCATCGGGAGGCGGTGATTCGCAGCTTCGGGATCGCGGTACTGTCGGCTGCGTGCTTCGTGTCGGTTCATCCCGTGTTCGCCGACCCGCTGCAAGTCGACCCCGCCGCCAGCCTGGTGAGCGTCACGTTCAGGCAGATGAACGTTCCGGTCGATGCGGAATTCAAGACGTTCGATGCGCAGGCCACTTTCGACAAGACCGCACCCGGTTCGGCATCGGCCAGGATCACGATCCAGACGGCAAGTTTCGATTTCGGCCCCGGTGCGGAGGACTACAACGCCGAGGTGCGCAAACCCGAGTGGTTTGCCACGCAGCAGTTCCCGACGGCCGTCTTCGAAGCTACCGGCGTGAAGCCGCTCGATGGCAATCGGTACGAGGCGAATGGATCGTTGACGATCAAGGGCGTGACGCGGCCCGTCGAGGCGCCGTTCACGATCGATGAGTCAGGCGGGCGAACGGTGTTTTCCGGACAGGTCCCGATCAAACGGCTGGAGTTCGGCATCGGCGCGAACGAATGGAAAGACACTTCGATCGTCGCCGACGAAGTGATCGTCAAGTTCCGGATCGTCGCGAACCGTCAATGATCGCGTCATCCCGTGTTCAATTTCGTCGGGTTCCGTTTGATCGAATCCGGTTCCTCGAGTTCGGCCTGATCGAGCTCGGTCTCTTCGGAATTTCCCCAGATTGGAGTCAGCATTGAAGTACACCGTATCGGCATTGCTTGCCATCGGCCTGGTCAGTGTTTCGTTGTCTGCCCGAGGGGTCGACACCTACACCATCCATTCGAGCCACACCTATCCATCCTTTCGCACCCCTCACCTGGGAATATCGTGGTGGACGGCCAAGTTCACCAATACCACGGGCAAGGTCACACTCGATCCGGCCAACGGGACCGGAACGCTCGATGTCGTCGTCGATGCGGCCAGCATCGATTTCGGCCACGGACAACTGAACGAGCAGGTGAAGAAAGAGGAGTACTTCAACGTTGCCCAGTATCCGCAGATCACCTACAAGGGCAACATCAGGTACGAGGGGACGTCGCCTGCGTCGATCGACGGTGAACTGACATTGATCGGCAAGACGCTGCCGGTGCCGATGAAGATCAACAGCTTCAAGTGCGTCGTCCATCCGATGTACAAGCGCGACATCTGCGGTGCCGATGTCGAGGGGGTCTTCAACCGGCGCGACTTCGGCATGGTCAGCGGTGCCCGCGATGAAGCAGCCGGGGTCGTCAAACTGCTGATCCAGGTTGAAGCGCTCAAGGATTGACCCGTCCATGGATATCCGATTCTCGAGACTGCTTGCGCTTCTGATCCCTGTCATCCTCGGGCTGTCCGGTTGCCAGACTGCGTATTACGCTGCGTGGGAGAAACTCGGCTACGAAAAGCGCGACATCCTGACCGACAGGGTCGAAAGTGCCCGCGATGCGCAACAGTCGGCCAAGGAGGAAGTCGTCAGTGCGCTGGAAGCATTCAGCAAGACGGTCAATTTCTCCGGCGGGGAACTGGAAAACGAATACTCGCGCCTGAAGGATCAGTTGGAGCGCAGTGACAGTGCTGCCGAGAATGTGCGTGAACGCGTGGCGAAAGTGGAAGAAACCGGCAACGCGTTGTTCAGCGAATGGAAGTCCGAACTCGACGACTATTCGGATGCGGACTTCAAGGCCCGCAGCGCTGCTCAACTCGTCGAAACCCGCGGCCGCTACGATCGCATGCTGGCTGCGATGAAGAAGGCCCAGAACCGGCTCGAACCGGCCCTTCGTCCGCTGCGTGATCAGGTGCTGTTCCTGAAGCACAACCTGAACGCCCGCGCGCTTTCCAGTCTCAAGGGCGAGGTGGCCAAGGTCGATGTCGAGGTAGACAGGCTGATCGCCGATGTCGATCGTTCGGTCGCCGAGGCGAATCGATTCATCAGCGAAATCAGATAGGTGCAGTTGCGGCTGCGCCGGAAACGGTCAACCGCCGATCGTCATCCGATCAGGGCAGTTCGGGTTGCCCCTCATCGCGTTTCTTGATGGGCTTGACCATGTCTTCGCGCTTGATACCCAGCCACATCGCGATCGCGGCGCCCACGAAGATCGACGAGTAGATACCGAACATGATGCCGATCGTCAGCGCGAGCGCAAAGTAGAACAGCGTCGGTCCTCCGAAGATCAACATCGACAACACGAAGATCTGGGTCGAACCATGCGTGATGATCGTGCGGGACATGGTTCGGGTGATCGCGTTGTCGATCACTTCGACGGTCGATGCCGTGCGCATCTTGCGGAAGTTTTCGCGCACCCGATCGAAGATCACCACCGATTCATTGACCGAGTAACCGAGAACCGCCAGCACCGCAGCCAGTACAGGCAGTGAAAACTCCCACTGGAACGCAGCGAAGCAGCCCAGGATGATGACCACATCGTGCAGGTTGGCGATGATGGCGGAAACGGCAAACTTCCACTCGAAGCGCACCGATAGATACGCGACGATGCCGATGATGACGAACAGCAGCGCGAGCGCGCCATCTTCGGCGAGCTCCTGGCCCACCTGCGGTCCGACGAATTCGACACGCCGGCGCTCGACCGTCGGATCGACGCGCTGCAATGCAGTCATCACCTGTTCGCTGACCTGCGCCGTCGTGGATCCCTCGCGCAAGGGCAGCCGGATCAGTACGTCCCGCGAGGTACCGAAGTTCTGCACCTGGGCATCCTCGTAGCCCAGTTCGCCGACGGTACTGCGTATCGTCTGCAGATCTGCTGCGGCCGGGTAGGCCACTTCCATCACCGTGCCGCCCGTGAACTCGACCGAGACGTTCAGGCCACGCACCGCGAGGAAGCCGATCGCCAGGACGAACAGCACGACCGAGACGACATTGGCCGGCTTCGCGTACTTCATGAACGGTATGTCGCGGCTGATTCGGAAGAAATCCATGAACGGCAGGCTCGGCGTTGGTTATCGAAGGGATCGGGGTAGCGCTGGCATCGGATCGTCGCAGGTTCGGGCTCAGGTGGACAGGGCTTTGCCGGAACGCATTTCGCCGCGCTTCCAGACTGTTCCGATCGACAGGTGGTCTATCCGCTTCTGCCGGCCGTACCACCAGTTGACGAGGCCGCGGGAAAAGAAGACTGCCGAGAACATCGATGTGAGGATGCCGAGGCAATGCACGACCGCAAAACCGCGCACCGGTCCGGATCCGAAGGCGAGCAGCGCGAGGCCGGCGATCAGCGTGGTGGCGTTGGAGTCGAGAATCGTGTCGAACGCGCGATCGTAGCCCTCGGTGATCGCGGACTGCGGCGATGCGCCGTTGCGCAACTCGTCGCGAATGCGTTCGTTGATGAGGACGTTGGCGTCGATCGCCATACCGAGCGTAAGCGCGATCGCGGCCATGCCGGGCAGCGTGAGTGTTGCCTGCAACAGCGACAGGAGGGCGATCAGCAGCGTCAGGTTGAAAATCAGCGCAACCGCCGAGAACGCGCCGAACAGCCGGTAGTAGACGATGATGAACAGGGCCAGCACCAAGAAGCCGTAAAGCACGCTGTTGAAGCCCTTCGCGATGTTCTCGGCGCCGAGGCTGGGGCCGATCGTGCGCTCCTCGATGATCTGCATCGGCGCGGCAAGCGAGCCGGCGCGCAGCAGCAGGGAGATGTCGGCTGCCTCGCCACTCGTCATTGCGCCGGAGATCTGCACCCGGCCGCCGCCGATTTCCGTGCGGATCACCGGGGCAGTCACGACTTCTCCAACGCCTTTCTCGAACAACAGGATTGCCATCCGCTTGCCGACGTTGCGCCGGGTCGTGTCACGAAAGATCCGTGCACCCTTGCCGTCGAGCGTCAGGTGTACCGCCGGCTCCTGAGTCTGGCCGTCGAAGCCGGCCTGAGCGTCCTGCAGGTTTTCGCCCGTCAGCATGATCTGCTTGCGGACCAGCAGGGGACTGCCACGCCGTTCGCTGTAGCGTTCGCATCCCGGCGGAGTTGTCCCGGCGGCCAGTGCGGCGAGTTCGTCCGGCTCTTCGCAGACCATGCGAATTTCAAGGGTCGCGGTGCGTCCGAGAATGTCTTTCGCCTTGGCGGTGTCCTGAACGCCCGGCAGTTGGACGACGATTCGATCGGTTCCCTGACGCTGGATCACCGGTTCGGACACGGCAAGTTCGTTGATCCGGTTGCTCAGCGTGGTGATGTTCTGCTTGAGAGCGGTTTCGCGGATGGTCTGTTCGGCCTGCTCACGGAACACCCCTTTGAGCACACTCTGGCCGGTATCGACCGTGAAGGTCATGTCCTGTACGCCAGCGGTGACGATCGGGCGGGCCTGCTCGAGGTTTGCGGGATCGGCGAATCGGATCTGCAGTTCATTGCCGACGCGCTCGATGCCGCGGTGACGGACGTCGCGATCGCGCAAAAGCGTACGCACGTCGCTCGCCGTCGTTTCGATTCGCTTGAGCAGTGCCTGCGCCATGTCGACTTCGAGCAGGAAATGCACGCCACCGCGCAGATCCAGGCCCAGGAACATCGGCAACGCGCGCACGCTGGTCAGGAAGTTCGGTGAATTGGACAGCAGATTCAGCGCCACGATGTAACTGGGCGCGTCCGGGTCCGGATTCAGTGCCTGCGAGATCACATCCTTGGCCCGCAATTGGGTATCGGTGTCCGCAAACCGGGTCTTCACCGAATTGCCATCGAAATAGGTTCCGGTGGGCTGGATACTGGCCTGCTCGAGAATCTCCTGCACCCGGTCGACCATGCCGACGTCGATCTTCACCGAAGTGCGGCCGCTGGAAATCTGCACTGCCGGCGCCTCGCCGAAGAAGTTCGGCAGTGTGTATATCAGGCCGAAGATCAAGGCGATCACCATCACTGAGTACTTCCAGACCGGGTAACGATTCATGGGGATGGTCTCAGATGTCCTTCAGGCTGCCGTTGGGCAGCAACGTCTGGATGGCGCCTTTCTGAAATTTCATCTCGATGGGCGCGGTGCCATCCTTGCCGCCGGGCGCCTTCGCGACTTCGACGCTGACGTAGGCTTCGCCGACCTTGACGATGCGGCCGGCCAGTCCGCCGCTGGTAATCACCTCATCGCCCTTCTTGAGGGCTTCGAGCATCGTCTTGTGCTCCTTGGCGCGCTTCATCTGCGGCCGGATCATCAGGAAATACAGCACGACGAACATCAGGATGATCGGCAGGAAACCGATCAGGTCGGCGCCGCCCGAGGCAGCACCTTGCGCATAGGCATTAGAAATGAACACGACAAACCTCCATGGTAGCCAGCAATTGTAGCCCGGGGGCGCACGTCGGTGAACCGGGCGGTCCGTCGGCGTCCGAGGCGCCCTAGCCGATGCCGCGC
>JBGSTN010000479.1:0-1551 GCA_041736455.1 Burkholderiaceae bacterium
CGATCGTTCGTTTCCAATCGATCTTGTTGAACTGCACACTCTTCGTCGCCATGATTGCCTTCCAGTCAGGGGTGAACTGACCGGAAATCTAAGGCGTGATCAGGACGGTGGGAACAACGGTCCAGAATGACCGCTTACGGCCGTTCGGCCGCTGCGTGCTGCGGCGACCGTCGCCTCAATGACGCAGATTCGTTTCGAGACCAACCCCGGCGGACAGGCCCAGGTCGACTGGGGCCAGGTCAGCGTGCTCCTGGGCAACGAGCGCGCCAAGGTCCACGTGTTCGTCATGACGCTGGGCTACAGCCGCCGCGCCTATGCCGAGGGCTATCGCCACGAACGGATGGACAACCTGATGAGCGCGCACGAGCGCGCCTTCGCGCACTTCGGCGGGTGCTGCCAATCGCTGCTGTACGACCGGATGCGTACCGTGACGATCGGCACGAGCGACGATGATGAGGGCGTGCGACGCGCGCGGCTGAACGACCGGTTCAAGCGGTTCGCCGAGCACTGGGGCTTTGCGATCAAGCTGTGTCGCCCGTATCGGGCCAAGACGAAGGGCAAGGTCGAGTCCGGGGTCAAGTACATCAAGCGCAACTTCATCCCCGGTCGCACGTTCGCCGACCTCGATGACTTCAACGCGCAACTGGCCGCCTGGCAGGCCGAGATTGCCGACCTGCGCATTCACGGCACCACGCATCAACGGCCGATCGATCGGTTCGCCCAGGAGTCAGCAGCACTGCTGCCGGCGGCTGGGCATCGCAGCTTCCTCGAGGCGATCGTGCGCGAGCGCGTGGTGGCCGAGGACTGGCTCGTGTCGATCGACGCCAACCGCTACTCGGTGCCGTTCGAGCTGATCGGCAAGACCGTGCAGGTCGTGCGCGAGGGCGCCGACTGGGTGATCCGCCATCGCGGCAAGATCGTGGCCGAGCATCCGGTGCTCGCCGGTCGCTTCCAGCTCAGCGTCAAGCCCGAGCACGGCCCAGGGGCGATGTCGCGCAATCAGCGTCAGCGCATCGCAGGCGGCAATGCTCGATCGCGACCCTCAGCCTCACCGCCCTCGTCCGACAGCGTCGTGCAGGTTCGCGACCTGGCCGTCTACGAGCAACTGGTGCAGGGCGAACAGCGGGAGGCTGCGTGATGAGCACGACGACACGCAAATCCAAGTCCGCTGCCGCCAGCACGACCGCCTCGGCGATGACCACCCCGGCACAGCTCGAACGCCTGGGCGAGCATCTGAGGAAGCTGCGCCTGCTCAAGAGCGGCGAGCGGCTCGAGGCGTTGCTGCAGCATGCCGCCGCTCAGGAACTACCCTATGCCGAGTTCCTCGAGCAGGTGCTCGGCGAAGAGGTCGCCGCCAAGACCAGCAAGAATATCGCGATAAGGACCGCGATGGCACGGCTGCCCTTCGTCCCCCGATGGCCACTTCAAACTCCCCCACCTGTGGCCACTCAAACTCCCCCAGCAGGACGAGGCGATTATGACGCGTCGGCGGTGTTTCGGGCGAGTCGCGAAGCGGCCTCTTTCAGGCGGTAGCTTTTTCCCTCGAACTCG
>JBGSTN010000492.1:0-5683 GCA_041736455.1 Burkholderiaceae bacterium
CCCGAGGACATCGGAGCGGCAGTGGTCTATCTGGCATCCGATGCCGGCCGCGCGATCACCGGCGTGACGCTGAAGATCGACGGCGGCATCACGGTTGCCGGTCCCTGACTCGGCTACATCGCACGGGTCATACCTGGAGGAAGCATGGACCACTCATCGCTGTTGACCGCGTTCACGTTTGCGGTCGAGACGCGCGACGGCGCCGCGCTCGCATCGCTGTTCACCGAGGACGGGTCCTATCACGACGTGTTCTACGGCACTTTCACCGGCCGCGCACGTATTGCCGAACTGATCGATGACTGGTTCTATCGTGCGGCAACCGACTTCCGCTGGGACATGCACGAGCCGGTCGGCGACGGCCACATGCTGTACGCGCGCTACGTGTTCTCTTACCGCTCCACGTTGCCCGAAGCGCTCGGCAAGCGGATCGTGTTCGAGGGCGTCGCGATCATGAAGCTGGTCGACGGGTTGATTGCGCAATACCACGAAGTCGCCAATACCGGGCCGGCGCTGGTCGCGCTCGGTTTCGCACCGGAGCGCGTCGGAAAGATCCTGCGCCGCCAGGACGAGGCGCTGCGGGCAAGAGACGAGGCGTCCGGACATCTGACCTGAGCGTCCTGTCCCTGGCGCCGGTGTGCCCGTCACGATCACGTCGACGCGCGCGTCAACGCCTGCGGTCGAGCACGAGGCTCGCAGCCAGACCGACGAGCACAAGACCACTGAACCGGTAGACCCAGGTCAGAACACGCGGTTTCTCCCTCAGCCAGGACGAAAGGCGACCGGCGAAATAACCGACGGGAGCCTTGATCAGGAAGGTCATGCCGGCAAACGCGAGGCCGAGCACGAAGACAGTCGCGGTCGGATGGGGGGCACCCGGTTCGACGAACTGCGGCAGGAACGCGAAGTAGAAAACTGCAATCTTCGGATTCGACAGATTGGAGATCATCCCGTCCGCGAACAGACGGGACAACGATCTCCTCGCCCCATGAGCGACGATCAGGCTTGCCGCGTTCGTTCTGAGCAGACCGATGCCCAGGTAGATGAGATAGGCAGCGCCGATCAGCTTCAGGCCAACGAACAGCAATTCGGAAGTTCTCAGCACGGCGCCGAGGCCCAGGGTGGCCAGGATGGTGTGACCGACGAGTCCGAGACTGACACCGGCGGCAGTGGTGACGCCTGCTGCCGGACCTTGGGCGACGGAACGGGACATCACCAGGATCATGTCCTGTCCCGGTGTCGCGATGATCACCACGGAAGCGAAGAAGAAGAGCAGCCAGGAAGCATCGAGCAATTGCAATATCTCCATCGGCCCCTTCTGCCCTTGCGGCGTCTTGGCGACCCGGCGACGAGTCGGATCGGCGAAGTGACGGTCTTCTGTGTTGGTCGTTCAACGGCACGACGCGGGAGCGGTCATCGCGCGAAGGCGGCGTGCGGCTGACGCGCGTAGCTGACGGTCAGGGCCTCCCAGACGTGATCGTCGGGTTTGCTCCAGTAGACGATCCGGCCTCCGTGTTCCGTATTGATCTGCATGTCGACGGGTCCATGCGGCGTGCTTCGATAGGGCAAGCCCAATTCCTGGAGCCGGGAAACGATACCGTCGAATCGGGTCTCGCCCACGCGAAAGCAGAAGTGCTGGACGGGAAATGGCCCCTCCGTCTGGTCGAAATCGAGAGTCAGTCCGGCGTTCACGTAGACCGCGCTGAACGGGCCGAAGCCCGTTTCCGACCAAGCCACGCCGAGAATTGCGGCAAGCATCTCGGCGGCCGCCTTTCGGTCTCGGGACGAAACCATCGTGTGATCGAGTTCGACGTGCATGGACCCCTCTCTGTCGCATCCGCTTTTTTATAGATCTGTCGACGCATCCGAGCCGACGAGCGATTAATGTATTACCGATTGCTTCGTTCCCGCGAGCAAATACGATACGAGGAGGGCTGTCACGGCACGTGGTAGAACGGATTCGGAATCAGGTAGGTCTTCTCGGCGAACCCGCCATCCAGATCGCTTTGTTGGTCACCGATGGAGGCGAGGACTTTCCACCCCTGGCTTTCGATGCGCTTGCGCTCGCCGCTCTTGAACTCGACCGTCGACAGCTTGACGTTGGTCGGTTTGAGAATAAGCCCGGCCCACTCGCCGAAGCCCGTTTCGCGAAGATTCTTTTCAGTCGCTGCACGGAACGCGGGCAGGTCGGGACGCCCCGTGATGAAGAACACATCGGCGCCCAGCCTGCGCGACGTCTGGTAGACGCCCAAGACCGGCGCGATCGCCTCCGAGCGCGCCAACTGTATCCATGGACCCAGACCGCACGGTTTGCTGATCACCCCCTTGTCGTCGAAAGAACAAGGCGCGCCGGTGATCCAGCCGAAATCGTTCGCCTTTATCGACGGCCAGTTGGACAGCGCGGTCTCGTCGATGTCGAAGACCACCGCCGTCTTGCCGGGCGTTTCGAGGCGCTTGCGCTTGCTCAACCAGGCTTCGGCTTCGTCAGCCACCTTCTCGACATCGCTCCGATACTGGCCGGATTCGTAATACTGCGTCAGTCTTTCCTTGTGGAAATGAATGTTGTCCGGGGTCTGGCTGCCGGTTGCACAGCCCGTGACCAATGCCAATGCCAGGAGGCCGGGAAAAGCCGAGTGCAAGGCGCGGTCAAGGATGGGTCTCATACGGGTGGGTCTCATGCAAGGAGTCTCCGCTGTCGGTTGTGATGCGATCCGACGTGAAATTACTCCACCGCAGCGGGATCGCGATGCTTGCGTGAGCGCGGCGACCAGGCCCGCCCTGGGCCGGAAACGGCAGCGAAGGTGAAAACCGCCGTCCGGCAGCATATCCGACCGTCGGACAGGGTCTTCATCACCATAAGAATGATTCGCATTAAGATTCTGCAACTGCACCGAACGCAACCAGGAATGCACCATGATCGTCTGTGTCTGCCGCGACGTCTCCGACCGTGAAATCCGCGATTGGTGTGATCTTGGCGGGAGTTCGCTCGAGCAGTTGCAGGCCGACACAGGGCTCGGCACCTGCTGTGGTCGTTGTCACGATTGCGCCAGTGCGGTGCTCGAGACACATGCCGTGATCAGTCGCGCGAACGGCACCGAGTTCATCTGACCCTTGACGGTTACACTCGTCACTCCGCAATCGTTCAGGAGTGACCCATGGCAGGCGCAGCGACCCGGCAACCCAGTGCACTCAAGGGCGACCCCGCCGTCATCGATGCCTTGAATGCGCAGCTCGTCAATGAGCTGACCGCAATCAACCAGTACTTCCTGCATGCGCGGATCTTCCGGCACTGGGGACTGCGAAAGCTCAACGACAAGGAATACAGCGAATCGATCGGCGAGATGAAGCACGCCGATGCGCTGATCGAGCGCGTGCTGATGATCGGTGGTTTGCCGAATCTGCAGGACCTGCACAAGTTGATGATCGGCGAGGACACGAAGGAAATCCTTTCTTGTGACCTGAAGCTCGAGACTGCGGCATGCACGCACGTGCGCAACGCGATAGTGATCTGCGAAAACGCGCGTGATTTCATCTCGCGCGAGCTTCTCGTGCACATTCTCGACGATACGGAGGAGCACATCGACTGGCTGGAGACCCAGCTCGAGTTGATCGATCGCATCGGACTCGCGAACTTCGAACAATCGATGATGGGAAGCGGCGACCCTTCGTGAACGGCGCCCGTTGTCGAGTGATGGCCATGGCATCTCACCGATGCCTGCTCAGACGCTCTCCGACGACGTGACGGCATCATGACGAGCGCGCAGGCGCCCGACGATGCCGGTCGGAAAGTGATAGACCGACAACACGAACAAAAGTCCCATCCACAACAGCCAGCGATCAGGGGCGACCAGGGCGTCGAGCACCGGGATGCCGTGCACCAGCGGCGCGATGGCGCCGAGCAGGTTCTGCAGATAGTTCTGTGCGAGCACGAACAGCGCGGCGCCGACGGCGGCGCCATAGAGGGTGCCCATGCCGCCGATCACGACGATCAGCAGGATATCGAGCATGATCTCGAACGACAGTGTCGTATCGGGGCCCGTGTAGCGTAGCCAGAGAGCGAGCAGCGCTCCCGCGATCGTCGCGAACGTGGCGGCCAGCACGTTGCTGAGCGTGCGGTACACGACGGTTCGATACCCGATCGCCTCGGCCCGGAAATCGTTCTCGCGAATGGCTTGCAGCACGCGCCCGAATGGCGAGTTGACGATGCGCAGCAGGAGCAGGAAAGATACGACGACGACCGTGAAGATCAGCCAGTAGGCGATCAGCCTGCCGTCGATGAGCAAGCCGAATATCTCGTCTTCGAAGGGTTCGAACGACGGACTGAGCCATTCGGGTGCCCGGAAACTCAGGCCGTCCTCACCGCCGGTGATCGTGCTCAACTGCGACGCGAGCGTCTGGAATGCACTGGCCACGGCAAGCGTGATCATGGCGAAGAAGATCGCGCGCACGCGCAGGCTGAACAGACCGATCAGCACCGACAAGACGAACGACAAGGCGAGCGCGCCAGCCAGTCCGATGCCCACGGCAGGCCACCCTGCACCGAGGCGTTCGCTGGCGATGCCGATGCCGTAGGCACCGATGCCGAAGAACATCGTGTGCGCAAAGCTGACGATGCCGGTGTAACCGAGCAGCAGGTCGAAGCTGGCGGCCAGCAGCAGGAAGACGAGGATCTTGGCCGCCACGCCCAGTGCCTTCGCGCCGGGAAAGAGGAACGGGGCGAAGGCGAGGCCCACGAATATCAGTACCAGCAGCAACGCCAGCCAGCGGCTGCGCGGACCGTCATGGGAAAGCAGATTGCCGATCATCGCGAGGTCACCGGATAGAGTCCGCGTGGCCGCCACAGCAACACGGCGACCATCAGGGCGATGTTCGAGAACAGGGCGAACTTGGGCGCGAGAAACCCTGCATAGTTGGCGAGCAGTCCCACCAGCAGGGCACCGACGAAACACCCGAGCGTGGAGCCGAGCCCGCCGATGATGATGACGATGAACAGCAGCACGTTGACCTGTGCGCCGATCTGCGGTGTGACGATCTGCTGGTAAAGGCCCCAGAGCACACCGCCCAGGCCGGCCAGGGCCGAGCCGGCAACGAACACACCGACGAACAGGCGCCGGATGCGATAGCCGAGCGCTTCGACCATCTCACGGTCCTGTACGCCGGCGCGCACGAGCAGTCCGACCTTGGTGCGCGTGAGCAGCCAGCTCAGCAGGGCGAACACCACGAGGCCGATCGCGACTGCCAGGACCCGATACTTCTCGATCGCGGCATCGCCGAACTGGAAAGAGCCGCGCAAGGTGGTCGGCAGGACGAGGGGAATCTGCTGCGGACCCCAGAGCGTCTTGATCAATTCTTCGCCGATGATCATGCCACCCATCGTGATCAGGATCTGTTTCAGGTGCATGCCGTAGACCGGCCGCACGATCACGCGCTCGAATGCAAGGCCGATGGCGGCCGCAACCGCCATCGCCGCCGTCATCGCAAGACCGACCGCCAGGAGATTCAGCACCAGCGAATCGGCGCTCGTCCAACCGGCGAGCCCGCCCATGACGCTCGTCGCGACGAACGCGCCGAAGGCGACGAACACACCGTGACCGAAGTTGAGCACGTCCATCAGACCGAAGATCAGCGTCAGGCCCGAGGCGATGACGAACACGATCATGCCCATCGCGAGGCCGGCCGCTGTCAG
>JBGSTN010000513.1:0-3532 GCA_041736455.1 Burkholderiaceae bacterium
CTTCACCGCCATGGCGTCGATGCTGCTCGAGCGGCCGGTGCGCAGCGATGTCGCGATGACCGGCGAGATCAGTCTGCGCGGGCTGGTGCTGCCCGTCGGAGGCATCAAGGAAAAGGTGCTCGCCGCGCAGCGGGCGAATATTCGCAAGGTGCTGCTACCGGCGCGCAACGAACGCGACCTCGACGACATACCGGCCGAGACACGTCAGGCGCTGGAATTCGTGTTCATGCAGACGGTCGACGATGCCCTTGCGCATGCCTTTTCCGACGGCCACTGATGGCGCTGACCGTCGCCGTGGGCCGCAGACCGTACTATCCGGTCTGGCCCGAAGCAGCGCCGCTGCCTTCGTCCCCATGAGGACAGCTTTGACATGCATGCGATGAAGTGGATTCACCTGGTGACGGTACTTGCGTTGCTGCAATACATGGGTTTTGGCATGCTCGTGGGGCGCGCCCGTGGCCAATACGGCGTGAAGGCACCGGCCACGACCGGACACGAGATATTCGAGCGCTATTACCGCGTGCAGATGAACACGCTCGAGTTGCTGATCCTGTTCATCCCTGCCCTCTGGATCGCAGCGCAGTACTGGTCGCCGGCATGGATGGCGGCGATCGGTTCCCTGTATCTGGTCGGACGGTTGATCTATCTGCGAGCGTACGTCGTCGATCCGGCGAAGCGCGGACCGGGTTTCGGGCTCAGCTACCTGCCCATCATCGTTCTCGTGCTGGCGGGTTTCGCCGGCATCGTGCTGCGACCTTGAACGTTCTTGCCGGCACACCTGCTCGAGCCTTGACCGCTCGACGTGATCGCTCGACGTGATCGCTCGTGAAATGACGGCTCGTGAAGTGACCGCTCCTCAGCCACCCGCTCGCGAGGTGGCCGCTCGTGAAGTGGCCGCTCGAGACGTGACTGCTCAGCGTGCCTGCTCGAACAACCGGCTTGCGAAGGTCGCGTTGCGCAAGCCCGGTCGGCTCGCGCCGTCGGACTCGAAGAACGCGAAGTTGATCGTCGACGCGAGGCTCAGCCCGGAATTCGCGCAGTAGTAGACGGCGCCGCCGAGGTAGCCCTCGTGGCCCCAGCAGGCCTGGTCGCCCAGCGGGAGATTGAACAGGCCCTTGCCGAGCCCGGGTCCCGCGCCGACCTGCATCGCAGCGAGCGACTCGGGCGATACGATGCGTGCCTCGAGCAGCGCGCGGATGAAGCGGTTGAGATCGCCCACCGATGAAACCAGGCCTCCAGCGCCCCAGGCATCCGCGCTCGCGTTGATCGTCCGGAGGTCGCGACCGGTCTCCGAGTAGGCGTGGGCGAAGCGAAGATTGGCGGGCGCCGGTTCGGTCGCCTCCAGCCAGGTCGACTCGAGACCCAGTCGATCGAATCCGATGAGCTCGCGCAACGCGGCCCCCAGTGTCGACGACGACTTCTGCTCGATGATCTCGCCGAGCAGGTTGTAGCCGTTGTTCGAGTAGGTGAAACGTTCACCTGGTGCACCGGTCTTCGCACGACGATCGAACGCATGGATCAGTTGCTCGCGCCGTGTCCAGCGCAGATCCGGGTCGGCGAGAATGGCTCGCACGAAGTCTTCGGTATCGTAATCGGGCACCCCCGACGTATGGGCGAGCAGATGGGCGACCGTGATCAGGTCGGGCTCGTAGCCGCGCTCGCGCAGCAGGGAAACGGTCGCTGGCGACAGATGCCGGGCGATCGGATCGTCGATGCCGAGTCGCCCGAGTTCGCCCAGGCGAAAGATCGCGGTGGCGACGAAGATCTTGGTGACCGAAGCCACCCGGAAAACGCTGATCGTATCGACGGGTACGCCGGTCGTCCGATCGATGACGCCTGCCGCGCCCGACCACAGCAGACTGCGCGCCGGACTCTCGACCTGCGCGATCAGACTGTTGGTTTCGGGATATTCGGCAAGAAAATCATCGACGATCTACTGCAGGCCGGTTGCCGCGCCTTGGGTACCGGGTTGCGTCGGGGTACCGCCGCCATCAGGTGGCGGCACACCGGTACCGGGCAGCGGCACGGCGGCATCGGCATCAGGTAGCGACGCCCCGGCTTGCCCACCGACAACGCTGGATGACTTGGACGACCCGCCACAGTTGACGACGGCCGCGATCACGGCGCAGGTCAGGGCGAGCGTCAACAGAGAGCGAAATCGACGCGCAGTCATCCTGGATCAGAGGTCTCGCGAAGGAAGGCAGCGCAGCCGCGGTGTGTCGATGTCCGCTCAGATGGTGCCGAGATAATCGCGCTTGCCGATCTCGACGCCGTTGTGACGAAGGATGTTGTAGGTGGTTGTGATATGGAAGTAGAGATTCGGCAGCGCATGCCCGAGCAGGAACTGCATGCCTTTGTAGTGCGTTTCCTTGTCGGCGCGCTTGAGCACGATGTCGCGATCTTCACTGCCATCGATCTGCGCGGCGGTGAAACGGCGCACGAACTCCAGCGTCGCAGCAATGCGTTGACGCAGTTGCGCGAGACTGCGCTCGTTGTCCTCGTGCACGGGAATCTCGACGCCGGCCAACCGCGCGACGAGACCCTTTGCGGTGTCGCAGGCGATCTGGACCTGACGTCGCATCGGCAGCATGTCGGGGTAGAGCCGGAAATCGATCAGCGACGATTCGTCGAGCTTGCGTGCCGCCACGTGGGCTTCAGCCTTCTGCAACAGGTGATCGAGGTTGATCAGCGCATTGGCAAGCCTCGGGACACTGACGAGGTACATCGAAATCGACATGCTTGGCTCCATGGATGCTGCAAGGGGGCGGGGGTGTTCCGCGTCGTCACTCGCCGGACCAGGCAGTCCGAGGCGCGGGCACTGCTTGAGTCGACGAACGGGATTCTTTCACGGTGTACGAGCGCGAGAACGTTCAAAAAGTCACCGTGGGCCGCAATTCTGCCATGCGTGTTGCCCGCGTTCCGCCGCGCGGTCGATGGCAGCCCGACGGGCGGTCACCGGGACCCTTCCGGACGCTTCAGCACCAGCGTCAGGATGTCGTAGCTCGCGACCAGTTCACCGAGTTGGTTGGTGACCTGCACATCCCAGGCGACCACGCCTTGCGGCGGTTGGCCCTTGCGCGCCGGCCGATCGATCTTGCGCTTGCAGGTCAGGCGCGCGCGGATCGTGTCACCGATACCGACCGGTTTGACGAAGCGCAGCGTGTCCAGTCCGTAGTTCGCCAGTACGGGCCCCGGGGCCGGCGACACGAAGAGGCCTGCCGCTGCCGACAGCACGAAATAGCCGTGGGCGATGCGTTTGCCGAAGGGAGAATCCTTCGCGGCGATCTCGTCGAAGTGCATGTAGAAGTAGTCGCCCGACACGCCGCCGAACGCGACGATGTCGGCTTCACTGACCGTGCGGCGATGCGTGAGCAACGAATCGCCGATCGACAGGTCGTCGAACCATCGGCGAAACGGATGGATTTCCGATTCCCGTACGCGCGCGCCACGCACGTACTCGCGCGTCACCGCGCTCAGCATCGTCGGCGAGCCCTGTACGGCCGCGCGCTGCAGGTAGTGCGTCACGGCGCGC
>JBGSTN010001111.1:0-5256 GCA_041736455.1 Burkholderiaceae bacterium
TGCTGCTCGCCACCCGACAGCGACCCGGCAAGCTGGTTGAGCCGGTCGGCCAGCAGCGGGAAGCGCTCGA
Source organism: Burkholderiaceae bacterium (assembly GCA_041736455.1). GTDB lineage: Bacteria > Pseudomonadota > Gammaproteobacteria > Burkholderiales > Burkholderiaceae_E > JAUIAI01. The sequence goes on from JBGSTN010001111.1 coordinate 71, forward strand.
GCACTTCGCCCAGGGTGCGCTCGAACGTCGTCGAGTCGAGCCGCGCACCGCCCAGTCTGAGGTTTTCGCGCACGGTCATGTTCGAGAAGACCTGCCGGCCTTCAGGTGCCTGGGCGAGACCTTGTGCGACGACGCGATGCGCCGGCAGGTTGGTGATCTCCTGTCCGCCCAGATGAACGGTACCGCCGCTGGCGCGATAGATGCCCGACAACGTGCGCATCAGCGTGGTCTTGCCCACGCCGTTGGCGCCCAGCACGGTGACAATGCCGCGCTCCGGTACCGAGAGGCTCACGTCGTGGAGGATCTGTTGCAGCCCCATCCTCACGGCCAGTCGTTCCACCCGCAACAGTGGAGATGGCAAGGGCTCGTTCACGAGGTCCCCTCCCTGGGTTCGCCGACTTCCTTGCGGGCTCCGTCGTCGAACGTTGCGCCTTCGTTGAACGCTGTGCCCTCGTCGAATACTCCACCCTTGTCCGCAGCGATGCCGTCGTCCGTGCCGAGATAGGCGTCGAGCACGGCCGGATCGCGCTGCACGTCGGCCGGGGCCGCATCGGCGATCTTTCGTCCCGACGCCAGGACGACGACGCGACTGCAGACGCGCATCACCAGCCCCATGTCATGCTCGACGAGCAGGATCGTCAGACCGTCTGCTCGCAGTCGTTCGATGAAGGTTGCCAGTTCGCGCGTCTCGGTGTCGTTGAGCCCGGCGGCCGGTTCATCGAGGATCAACAGCTGCGGCCGACCGGCCAACGCGCGCGCGATCTCGAGCATCTTGCGCTTGCCATAGGACAGGTTCGCGGCGAGTTCGTCGGCACGGTCGTCGAGCTTCACCTTGCGCAGCATCTCGGCGGCAATCTGGCCGATGCTGTCTGCGCGTGTCCGCCCGCCAGCGTTGAACGCGTCGGCCAACCCGAAGTCGCGGATCGCACCGACCGAGACATTGTCCGCCACCGTCATGTTCGGAAACACGCGCAGGTTCTGGAATGTGCGCCCGATACCCAGCCGCGACACCTCGAAGGGTGCAAGTCCGGTGATGCGCCGGCCTTCGAAGCGGACCTCGCCTGAAGTAGGCGGTGTGACACCCGACACGAGATTGAATAGCGTCGTCTTGCCCGCACCGTTCGGCCCGATCAGGCCGACCAGTTCGCCGCGACGCACGATGGTCGACACGTTGTCGACCGCGATCAGTCCGCCAAATCGGCAGGTGAGTTCGTGCAGCTGCAGCAGCGGCGTATCCCCCGCTGCTTCCTGCTGAAGATCGATGGACCCTGAAGATCTCACCACCGGCTGCCTTGCCGCTGACGACGGATCAGCGTGATCGCCGACACTTCACCGACCAGCCCCTTGGGCAGGAACAGGATCGACGCGAAGAGCAATAGCCCGACCACGATCATTCGCCAGTGACCGATATCGCGCAGCAATTCGGGAAGCACCGACAGCAGCACGGCACCGATGATCGAGCCGTAGAGACTGCCGAGCCCGCCCACCACGACCATCGAAAGAATCAGGATCGATTCGCCGAAGCGGAAGCTTTCGGGACTGATGTAGCCGGTCGTGTGCGCGAAAAGCGCTCCGGCGGCGCCGGCCAGTGCGCACGCAACGCCGAAGCTCTGCAACTTCAGCCGGCCGACGTCGATGCCCATCGCATCGGCGCAGGCGTCGTCTTCGCGCAGCGCCCGCAGCGCGTTGCCATAGTAGGAGTGCACGATTCGGTGCACGAGCCAGAGCGCCAGCAGCATCACCAGCGCGCTGACGACGAGATCGAAGAGAATGCCGTCGATTCCGAACAACGAGATGCCTGGGATGCTGCGAATGCCCATGGGGCCGCGTGTGAAGCTCACCCAATTGAGCAGCGTCACGTAGATCATCTCGCCGATGCCGAGCGTGGCAACCGCGAAATAGATGCTGGTCAGCCGCATCGTCGGCACGGCCACCACCGTGCCCACCAGCGCCGCAGCCACGCCTGCCGCAGGCAGCGTGGCCCAGAACGGCCAGCCGAGTTGCGTGCCGAGAATCGCCGCGGTATAGGCGCCGACTCCGAAGAACGCCGCATGCCCCAGGCTCAACAGACCGGCAGAGCCGGTGATCAGATTGAGGCTGGCGGCCAGGATCACGAAGATCATCGTCGTGATCGCCACCTGCGCGAAGTATCCCGAGCCGCTCGCTGCGACCGCGGCGATGACGAGCGCAAGCCCACCGATCAACGCAGCATCGATCCAGTGCAGGCGCTTCACGCCGGCTCGTGCATCCGCGCCACGAACTTCGCCCGCGACTTCGCCGATGCGTTCGCCCTCGCCCATCACATCTTCTCCCGCTTGAAGCCGAACAGCCCCGACGGAAAGAACCACAGCGTGAGCAGCAGGAACCCGTACGAGACGAGCGCCTTCCAGCCGTCGGAAAAGAACTGCGTAGCCACCGACTCCGAGACGCCGAGGATCAGCGCGCAGATCACAGCGCCGGGAATGCTCGACAGCCCACCCATCACCATCGCGACGAACGCCTTGACGCCAGGCTCGAAGCCCATCTGCGGAAAGATCGCACCCTGGTACAGGCCGACCATGATGCCGGCCACAGCGCCAAGCATCGAGCCGACGACGAAGGTCGCGACGACCGCACGGGTCGTGTCGATGCCGACGAATTGCGCGCCGAGCACGTTGTTCGAGACAGCGCGGATCGAGAGCCCCATGCGCGTGCGGTACAACACGAACTGCAAGGCGCCGAGCATCAGCGCCGAAAGAGCGAAGATGATCAGGTTGCCGTCGGTCACAGTGATGGGGCCCAGGTTCACCGGATGCTGCAGCAGGTAGGACTGCGAGATCGTCTGCATCTCGCCGGAGAACTTCAACTCCAGCGCCTCGCGCACGATGATCGACATCGCCAGCGACGACAGCAATGTCGCCTCGCGCATCGCCTTGCTCCGTATCGAAGCCTCGTCGCGAAAGCGACGGAACGGACGGAACGCGAGCCGCTCGAGCAACCAGCCGATCATCCCGCCTCCGGCCAGCACGATGAGCAACACCGCCCACAGTGGCGGTGCCAGCGCGGTGATCGCGAGCAGGCCGAGAAACGCACCGAGCGTGTACACCTCGCCATGGGCAAAGTTGACGACGTTGAGCACGCCGAAAATCAGCGTGAAGCCGATCGCCATCAACGCGTAGACGAGACCGATCGACAGGCCGTTGACGACCTGCTGGATCAGGACTATGGGATCCATTGCGTCGTCGCGTCGTATTCAGTCATCTTGCGCCGACGAGGCTCCGTCATTTCGCGACGACGAGGAAACGGCCGTCCTTGATCTGAAGTTTCGACAGCGTCTTGCTCGGCTCGCGCGTCGCCTTGTCGAACGTGGTCAGGCCGGTCACCCCCGGATAGTCGGCCGTGGCAGCGAGTGCGTCGCGCACCTTGGCACGAGTGGCACCGGGACCCGCACGCTTGATTGCCTCAAGCATGATGCCCACCGCATCGAATGCCTGCGCGGCGAACTGGTTCGGCTCGCCGCCGTAACGCTGTTTGTACGCGCTGACGAATGCCTGTACGTTCGCCGCCGATGATTCGGCGACGAAGGTCGTCGACAGCATCACCCCCTCGGCCGCCGGGCCCGCCAACTCGAGCAGCTTTGGTGCATAGAACGGTGATGCCGAATACAGTTTGGCATTGATGCCGAGTTGCCTCGCCTGCTGCAGGATGAGCGCGCCCTCCTCGTAGAACATCGCGAAGTAGATCGCCTCGGGCTTGGCCTGCGACACTTTGGTCAGGATCGACTTGAAGTCGCGCGCGCCCGGATTGAACAGTTCGGTTGCCGTGACCTTGCCGCCTGCGGCCTCGAACGCCTTGGCGAATTCGCCGGTGGCCGAAAGGCCCCAGTCGTTCTGCAGTCCGATCACCGCGACCGACTTGACCCCATCGTCACGCAGCCAGCGCGCGTTGAACGGCCCCTCCTGTGCCTGGGTCGTGATGTTTCGGAACTGCCATTTCGAAACCTTCAGGAAGTCGGGATGCGATGCCGTCTGTGACAACTGCGGCATGCCTTCCTTGCCATAGACCTCGCCCGCGGCCATCGAGGGACCGCTGGCAAAGTCGCCGAGCACCGCGATGATGCGTTTGTTGTCGACGAACTTGCGCGCGATGTTGAGCGCCTCCTTCGGGTCGGACTTCGAATCCTCGTAGACGATCTGTACCTTGTTGCCGGCGACGCCGCCGCCGGCATTGAATGACTCGAGTTGCATCGTGGCGGCGTTGCGAAATACCTCGCCGTACTGCGACTGGGTACCCGTGAGCGGGAGCTGGTAACCGACGACGATGTCTTCGGCGAACGCCGGGCTGGCGACAAGGGCGAGCACGCCGGTGGCGGCCAGCTTGCGTAGCAGTTTCATGGTGGGATCCTTCAGGAGTCGAGTGCGATGGGAAAGTGCAGCGATGCTCAGGTCTTGCCGGGGCAGATGTGCAGGCGGCAACAGCCATCCTGGCCCGGCTGCCAGGTGTCGGAGGTGATCGAGAAGCCGGCACGCTCGAAAGTGCCGTAATCGACCACGCCGCCGATGTCGCAGAGCGTCGCGATGCGTGCGTCATCGTAGCCGGCGGCTTGCCACGCTTCCTTCAACGGGCAGCGGTGGAACTTGATCTGCAGCTCCTGCGCGTCGCAGCGGACCACTTCCGGTTCGAACAGGTGCTCGCCTTGTGGAATGAAGGCCAGGAAGGTGTCCCTGAGGCCGGCGAGATCCGACGGCGCATGGTGCTCGAACCGCTGCGCAATTGCTTCGCCGCGCTTGTAGATCGCGCGCTTGCAGATTTCGCTCGCCTTGTCGGCGCCGAATTCGGCGGCGATCTCGTCGTACATCGCTGCGTAGACCATGGCGCGACTCTTCATCGCGTCGCGAAGTTGTTCGATCAGGCGTTGCTCGTTGTCGGTGGGCATGAGGGCAATGAAAGCTCGCGAATGTTGAACGGTGCCAGTGACGATTGCCGGCTACGATTGCCAGCGACGTTTGCCGGCTATGGTAATGGCAACCGCGCCGGTTCATCTGCATCCGGTCTCGATTTTCTATCTGAAATGAATATCGACATGAACGATCGTAATCTGGACGCCGGGCGCCTGCCGCCCTCTTTATGGGCGTCGACCGCGCCGGCTTCGCCATCGGTTTCGCCGCTGCCGCCAGGCGAGCATCAGACCGAGTTGCTGGTCATCG
>JBGSTN010000575.1:0-1986 GCA_041736455.1 Burkholderiaceae bacterium
GGCCGAACTGGATGGCGTCGAAGGCGGCGTGCCAACTGCGTGAGTGCGCCACCCCGTGCGCAATATCCCCATCTTCCAGTGCCGACAGGTCGAGCCCGGCGCAGAAATGGTCGCCGGCCCCACTGACCACGACTGCCTGCACGGCGGACGGCAGGTTGATCATGCAGGTGTGGATCTGCGCGACCAGCGCGTCACTGAGCGCGTTGCGCTTGGCGGGTCGGTTGAGGCGCAGGTGCAGGACCGCACCGACGAGCGTCAGATCGAGGTCGGTTAGCGACGCGAAGCGAGGGTCGTCGGTCAATGTCTGGTTGTTGGTCGGTCTCGAGGCTGACATGGGCAATCCGATGATTCACACGTTGCAGGATGCTGCGTTGGCAGCGATGATCGCGGAACATTCTCGGTTGGTCCACCACCGGCATTTCCGTTCACTGATAATATGGTTCAGTTCTTGAACTATATCGTGCGCACCCATTTCCTGCGGGTTTCGGTTCCAGGAATTGATCACGCAGCGCACTTTCAACCTGCGAGACCCGCATGAAGACCGATGACCTGATCGCGATCGATACCCACACTCACGCCGAGGTTTCCTGTCGCAACCCGTTCGATGCCTATGGTGAAGAATACGACCGCGCGGCAGACAAGTATTTCGGTTCCGACCGCCGTCCGACCATTGCCGAAACCATCGCGTACTACCGTGAACGCAGGATCGGTCTGGTGATGTTCACCGTCGACAGCGAGACGCAACTCGGTCGCCGTCGTATCCCCAACGAAGAGATCTCCGATGCCGCTCGTGACAACAGCGACATGATGATCGCCTTCGCGTCGATCGATCCGCACAAGGGCAAGTTCGGCGCGCGGGAGGCGAGGCGCCTGATCGAGGAGAATGGCGTCAAGGGTTTCAAGTTCCATCCGACCGTGCAGGGCTTCCTGCCCTACGATCGGATGGCGTGGCCGCTCTACGAAGTGATCGCCGAATACAAGCTTCCGGCGATCTTCCACAGTGGGCACTCGGGCATCGGGTCGGGCATGCGCTGCGGCGGTGGGCTGCGCCTGCAGAACAGCAACCCGATGCTGCTCGAAGACGTCGCGATCGACTTTCCCGACATCCAGATCGTGATCGCGCATCCGAGCTGGCCGTGGCAGGACGAGGCGCTGAGCCTCGCCTTGCACAAGCCGAACATCTGGATCGATCTGTCGGGCTGGTCGCCGAAGTATTTTCCGCCGCAGCTCGTACAGTATGCGAACACCTTGCTCAAGGATCGCATGCTGTTCGGATCTGACTATCCGCTGATCACGCCCGACCGCTGGATGAAGGATTTCGACGAGGCCGGCTTCAAGGAAAAGGTGAAGCCCCTGATCCTGAAAGAGAACGCGATGCGTCTGCTGAAGCTCGGCGGCATGTGACGGACCTGCAGCGTGACAGGAACGTCACGCTGCACGAAGGCCGCGTGTCCGTCACACGAACAACAACGTGATCGTCGGAAACGCCACCAGCACCGCCACCCGCAGCAGGTCGCTCGCGACGAACGGCCAGACGCCTCGATACGTGTCGCGCATCGATACGCCGGGCGCCATTGACTGGATGATGAACAGATTCATGCCCACCGGCGTCGTGATCAGGCCCACCTCGACGACGATCAGCACCAGCACGCCGAACCAGATCGCCGTCTCCTCGGCGCCCATGCCGAAGTCGAGCTGCGCGATCATCGGAAAGAAGATCGGAATGGTCAGCAGGATCATCGACAGCGAATCCATCACGCAGCCGAAGATCAGGTAGAAGACGATGATCACCCACAGCACGGCATAGGGGCTCAGGCCGAGTTCGCCCACCCAGCCGGCGAGTTCCTGCGGCAGTTGGGACAAGGCGAGGAAGGTGTTGAAGGCGGCGGCGCCCAGCACGATCAGGAACACCATCGCGCTGCCGCTGGCAGTCGATTCCAGTGCGGCCAGCAGTCTGTCGCGCGTGAAGCCGCCACGCTGCCACGC
>JBGSTN010001114.1:0-5506 GCA_041736455.1 Burkholderiaceae bacterium
GGCGCGCGGCTCGCGTCAGGCGCTGCAGACCATGTCGCACCCGGGCGACGCGCAACGTCCTGGTCCACCGGATCCTGACGATCATGCTGCTGATCATCATGGGTTACCGCCCGGCCGTGGCGCTGGCGGTCGAGACGCTGACCGCTGATACGAAGGCTGGAGAAACGAAGGCGACCGAGCCGCTGACGTTCGATTCGCCCGCCGCCGCTATCGATCCTGCCCAGGCCTCTGCGGCCGGGTCGGAAAAACCGACTCGATTCGACTGGCGACGCATCGGGCTGCAATCGGACAACGACGAATACTCGCGCCTGAATGCGTTCGACCGATGGTATTCGAGCGGTGTCAGGCTGGATGTGCTCGCGAACGAGACGGTCGGCCTGCCCGATCCTGTCGCGACGGCGCTCGATTGCCCTGCGGTGATGGCCGCGACCGTGAAGGGCCACGGTAGAGGCTATTTCTCGCTGGGCCAGGATATCTACACACAGAACGAACGTACCCAGACCGAACCGAATCCCGACGACCGTCCGGTGGCAGGATTGCTTTATATGCAGGCCGGCCGTTCGCTGCGACAGGCCACCACGCGGACCGATATTCGATTGGAAGCCGGTGTGACAGGGCCCGCCTCGTTCGGAGAACAGTCCCAGGATGCCATCCATGCGGTCCTGGGCGTCGACCAGGTCCCGCTCTGGCGCAATCAGTTGCGCCCCCGGCTCGGGCTGAACCTCCACCTGGGCTGCCTGCGCCAATACCGGTTTGCAGACGCGGGCTTGCGATCGACGACTCTGAACACCCACTACGGTCTGTCGGCCGGCAATTTGCTCAGCCAGGTGCGATTCGGTGTTTCGGTGGCGTTTGGTCCGGACGCCCAAAGACTGCATGTTCCTCAGATAGCACGCCATGTGAATCCGGTCCGCGAGCCGATTCGACATTGGGTATTCGGCGCGGGAGTGGGCGTGCGCGCCGTCTTTTTCGATGCGCTCGTCGATGGCGATGCTTACGGATACATCAGTCGGGTCGAAAGCAAGCGCTGGCAAGGCGATGTGTTCGCCAGTTTGAGCGTTGCGATAGGCGGAAACTGGCAGGTCAGCTACACACTGACGCGACGATCGCTCGAATTCGACGGCCCGGGCGTTGCTGCGCAGGGATTCAAACCCCAGACGATCGGACTGATCGCCATCGAAGCGCCGCTTTATTGAAGAGACCGGCCCACTGAACCACTCGATCGCCCGACGAACTTCCACGCCGGTATGTGAGGAGAACGGGCATTCACGGGCTTGAGCATTGCCCGAGGTCATCGCATCCCGCGCCCGCGACGTTTCCGACTACTTTGACCGGACTGCCATGCTTGATCGAATACGTGCCTACTTCAATGACAAGCTGATACCCGAAGACGGGCAGCAGACTCGTCGCGCCGATGACCATACCCTGCAGTTGGCGAGTTGCGCATTGCTGTTGGAAATGACCCGGATCGACAGCGAGGAATCGAGCATCGAACGCGACGTACTCGTCGAGGCGATGCAAAAGGAGTTCGGCATACCGGCGGACGAATCGATGACGCTGGTGAAGATGGCCGACGAGACGCTCAGTACCGCGAACGATTATTACCAGTTCACCTCATTGATCAACCGTCATTACAGCGTCGAGCAGAAAAATCAGGTGATCGAAGCCATGTGGCGGATTGCCTATGCCGACACCCGCATCGACGATCATGAACGTCATTTGCTGCGCAAGATCAGTTCATTGCTGCACATCTCTCATGGCGACCAGATCGCGGCCAAGACACGTGCGGGCGTACGCGCTCGCACGGCAGACGGCATCGGCGCCGGGGACACCCGTGACGATCACGGTGTCGGCCATACGGGCGGTCTGGACGACGCCGGGAATGCCGGCACCTGAAAGAACGAAAGAGCCTCGGAGGACGATGCCTCGGAGACTCTTTTGCCGACATGCCGACGACCTGGTCGGCAGATCAACGACGGTGGGCAATCACACGACTGCCCGCTGCATCATCAACGCTTCTTGGCAACAGCCACTTTGGTCGCCGAGGCAAAGTTTGCTTCGACCATGTCGGCAGCCTGCTTGCTGGCCTTGCTGGCCTGCTCGTAGGCACCGCGCGCAGCGGTCAGCGATTGCTTCATGAAGCTGATCGCACCTTCGCTGCCGGCAGGAGCGTTCTTGGCCATCGCATCGACAGCGGCGAACATCTGCTTGTTGCTCTCTTCGACTTGCTGCTCGAGCATCGCGGCGATTTCGGCGCCGGTGGTGCTGGTGATCGCATAGGCGTCTTTCGCATAGGCGGTCATGTGCTCGGTGGCGGGCTGCACGACGGTCGAAAGCATTTCGCTCATGCCTTTCACGTCTTTGACAGCCATCAACGACTTGACCTGTTCGGCCGATGTCTCCATCGAGGTCTTGACGGTCTTCATGTTCAGGTCGGCAAGCTTCTGCATGCCTTCAATGGTCTTGGCTGCCAACGCGTTGCTTGCTTTGACGGCATCGGCCTGGAACTTCATGAAATCGGTTGCGGTCATCATTTCGGTTAACTCCGTTTTTACTGGTTTCAGATGCTGGCAATCGGACGACGTTGCTCAGTGGTTTGCGAGAGGCAGGCATCGTTTCGGGTAGCCGATTGATCCTGGTTCCCGGCAGCGAATGTTGCACTGCACAAAACCGATTATGCACGGTTATGTTGCGGTGCGTCAAGCATTTTTCTTGTCTGTTCCAAGATTTCCGTATACGCGGCCGATACCACCCCAAATGGTGATTTGTCAGAAGAGTTGCCAGGATCCTTGCCGATTCGTGGTCTTGCACGGCTCCGGACAGGTCGGGTCATCGGCACCGTCGGACGCGGCGAAGGCGCAAGGCGGCGCCACGACGAGGCGAGGCTACTCTGGCCAGAATGCCCACATCTTCTCGAATACGGCGCTTGCTCCGGGTTGCTTGCCGACGAGCGTCGGAACGGCTTCCGCATCGCCAGGCAGCCCCAGACCGACCGTCGTCGGAAGGCTCCCGACTGACCCAACGGGGGAATCGACGCCTTCACGACCGATGCATTCCACCGTTGCCAGAACGTCGGTGTCAAGAAATCTGCTTCGGGCGCCATAGACATGCGCGCCACCGAGACGCGGTTGCCGGGTAAGGTAGTAGCGCACCGGTTCGATCAGATGCAGCTGATGACGCGCGCGGGTCATCGCGACATACAGCAGGCGACGCTCTTCGGCCACGGCCTTGGTGTTGCTGGTCGCGAACTCGTTCGGAAAATTGCCGTCGGCAACATTGATCACCATCACGTTGTGCCACTCCTGGCCCTTGGCGGAATGCACCGTCGACAGGATCAGATAGTCCTCATCGATGAGCGCATCATCACTGAAGCCTCCAGTGGCGCCGGGTGGGTCCAGCGCCAGCGCCGCGATGAGCGACGGAATATCGACATACCCAGCGCCGATGGTGGCAAGCATCTGGAGATCGGCGCAGCGCGCTTGCGGTTCGGCGTATCGCTCCTCGATGACAGGCACCATCCAGTCCGCCAGCACGAGCAATCGTTCATTGACCGACAGGCGTGCGTCGGCCAATGATCGGATCAACGCAGTGAATGCGGTCCATTGCGCCGCCGCCACGCCGCGCGGCCCGACACGCAACGTCGCATCGAGGAGTGCGGACGCGGAGGTCGCGATCGTTGCATCGCGCGCGATGCGCAACAGCACTTCGCGCGCGATTGCCGGTCCGATACCGCTGATCAGCTGCAACGCGCGAAAGCCAGCCAATGTGTCGCGCGGATTGACCGACCATCGCAGCAGCGCGATCGCATCCTTGACGTGGGCAGCTTCGACGAACTTCAGCCCGCCGTATTTGACGAATGGGATGTTGTGCCGCGTGAGATCGATCTCCAGCGAATCGCTGTGATGCGAATTGCGAAACAGCACCGCCTGATGCCTCAAAGGAATGCCTGCTTCGCGCTGACCGAGTACGCAGGCGATCACCCAGGCCGATTGGGCGGCATCGTCGAGAACGGTGACGAGCCGTGGTCGTGGTCCCGAGGCCTGATTGGCAGCGACCAGTGACTTGTCGTAGGGCCCGCCCGCGCCCGCGATCAATGCGTTGGCCGTGTCCAGAACCGGTTGCGTCGACCGATAGTTGGTCATGAGTGATATACGTCGCGCAGGCGGCGCGAACTGGCGGCTGAACCGGTAGATGTGTTCGACGTCGGCACCACGAAACGAATAGATCGACTGCGCGTCGTCGCCGACCACGAACAGACCGCGCCCGTCGGGCCGCAATGCCGTCAGCAACTCGACCTGCAGACGATTGCTGTCCTGGTATTCGTCGACCAGCACGTGATCAAAGTGGGCGCGTACCACCGCGGAGAACCCCGGCTCGTCCATGCCGAGCCGCCACCACAGCAGCAGGTCATCGTAATCGAGCAGCGCTTGTGCATGCTTGTGACCCACATAAGCGCGCAGCAGTCGATTGATCGATTCGCGCCATTGGACGCACCAGGGGTAACGCTCGCTCAGCACGGTGTCGAGTGCCTGGCCGGTATTGATGCGATCGGAGTAGATGTCCAGGCACGTCGATGCGCGGGGAAATCGGCTGCCGGAAGCATCGAGCGCCAACTCCGTACGCAGCCAGTCGATGCAGTCGACGCAATCGCCCCGATCGAGGATCGTGAAGTCACGATTCAATCCGAGTCGCGCGCCATGACGACGCAACACCGATGCAGCGACTGAATGGAACGTGCCGGCCCAAGGCAGGACGAAACGATCGCGCGCCGACAGGACAGGATTGTCGTTCGCCAGGAGCGAGCCGGCGCGACGAACCATTTCGGCGGCCGCGCGGCGGCTGAACGTGAGCAGCAGAAGACGATCCGGTGGAACGCCATTGGCGATCAGCCAGGCAACGCGATGCGCGAGTGTCGCGGTCTTGCCAGTGCCTGCGCCGGCGATGACCAGCAGCGGACCCGCCGCAGCAAGAGCGTCGCTGCCATGCTCGACGGCGAGCCTCTGTTCGGGATTCAGTCTGACGGTCGGCAAGTTGCGCAGGCCCGGTTGTCGTCGTCGTTCGATGCCGACGATGCAACGGTGCATGCGGCGCCCTGACGCAGAAGCATGCAGCCCGTTCGTTCGCGGTTGATCGCGCATTCTAGCGATTGCAACCGCCAACGAATCGATCTTCTACAATGCGGGCCGTTCCTGACTATGAATCTCCTCTTCATGCGCTCGCGATCGCGTCGAATCGGCCTCCTGATCACATTCGTCTTGCTGGCCGGCGCGGCAGCCATCGTGATGGCCTATCGCGCCGGTATCCCCGTCACCGCTGCCGGCCTTGCCGCCAAGCAGCTTTGCTCCGGTGTCTTCGTTGCCAATCGACCGGCGTCGTCAGTCATCGCCGACGACATCCTGCCGATGAGCGTGGTGATGCGGTTGGCGCAGATGCAGATCGATGAACGCGCGCGCACCGTCACCGCCAGTCTGCCTGACACCGGCGACCGGCACGCGGTCTACCGAGG
>JBGSTN010000600.1:0-1745 GCA_041736455.1 Burkholderiaceae bacterium
CCGCGGGCTGCGAGACGCCGAGCGCAGCGGCGGCGCCCGAGACCGTGCCGCTTCGGCTGACGGCGTGGAGGACCTGCAGTTGCCGGAAGCTCAGGATCATCAGTCACACTTATGAAAGATTAAGGCTGGCTGTATTGTAGAACCGCCGGGCGGCGAGTAAGGTAGGCCACGAGCACAGCGACCAACCGGGCATCGACAGCCCAGGGCCTGCTGACCACGACAATGCGTGGACCACCGACCGGCTCCGGCTGCCCGCAGCCGTACCGGCCCGTCCGCCCAGGAGACACATGAAGATCCGTGCGATCGAGACCAGCGTCGTGGCGCTGCCTTGCGACATGGGCGGCCCGCCGCCTTTGTTTTCCGGGAAACCTTGGACCCATCTGGAGATCCTGCTGGTGAGGGTCGAGACCGACGACGGCCTCGTCGGCTGGGGCGAGGCCTTCGGTCATACCGCGATCCCGTCGACCAGGGCGGCGCTTGACACGATCGTCGCACCGATGATGATCGGTCGCGATGCTTCGGACATCCAGGCCCTGACCCGCGAAGTGATGCATGCGGTCCACCTGCTGGGACGCAATGGCCCCTTCGTCTATGCGTTCGCGGGCGTCGAGATCGCGCTTTGGGACTTGCTCGGCAAGCGCGCCGGGCTACCCCTGCATGCGCTGCTCGGCGGCAGCCGGCATACCGAACTCGATGCCTATGCGAGTCTGCTGAACTACCGGACCGCCGACCTGGTCGCGAAGAACACCACGGCCGCGTGCGAAGCCGGCTATCGCCACATCAAGCTGCATCAGGTGACACGTCCGGATACGCTGGCGGCAATCAACGCGCCCGGTGCGGAGAAGGCCCGCATCATGCTCGACGTCAACTGCGCCTGGTCGGTGCCGGTCGCGATCGAGATGGCCGATTCGCTCGTCGACGACGGCCTGATGTGGCTCGAGGAGCCGGTCTGGCCGCCTGAGGACTGCGAAGGACTGGCGCGGGTCAGAGACTGCGGCATCCCGATCTCGGCCGGCGAGAACGTCGCGGGCGTGTTCGGCTTCAAGTCGCTGATCGAGGCAGGCGCGATCGACATCGCGCAGCCCAGCGTCAGCAAGATCGGCGGCATCGGCGAAACGCTGCGCGTCATCGACCTCTGCAACGCTCATGGTGTCGAGGTGACGCCGCACTCGCCGTATTTCGGTCCTGGTTTCATCGCGACACTGCATATCGTGGCGGCCCGCATCGAGAGGCCGCTGGTCGAGGTGCTGTGGTTGCAGATGGAGGCCAATCCGTTCGATCCGTGGATGACGACAAAGGATGGCCGCATCAAGGTGCCGCAAGGCCCCGGACTGGGTTGCGATCCCGACCCGGCGTTGCTGGAACGATATGGCATCGGTGACGTCACCCGCACCACCGAAGCCGGAAGCACATCGAGGAGCAGCGCTTGAAGGTCACCAAGGTCGAGACGCTGCCGTTGGTCGTGCCATTGAACGAGCCGATCGGTAGCGCGCTCGGGCGGATGCATTCGTTCGGCTGTGTGCTGGTGTTCGTCCACGACGACGCGGGCGGGGTCGGCGAGAACCTGATCTTCACTTTGAACGATCGCCGCACGAAAGTCATGCGCCAGATGGTCGACGAACTCGCCGACGTGCTGGTCGGGCACGACGCCGGACACATTGCGGGCTTCTGGGCACGCGCCTGGAAGGACATCAATTTCCTCGGCCACAAGGGCGTGCCGGTCGTCGGCATCTCAGCCCTCGACG
>JBGSTN010000612.1:0-2294 GCA_041736455.1 Burkholderiaceae bacterium
CATCATCGGGCGCGAGTACCGGTGCGGCGGGCGCTTCGGATCGGCTGACGAAGCCGAACGGTTGCCACGCGTCGGTCACGTCGTCGATCTTGACCTTGGCGCGCATCACGAACATGGTCAGGCGCTTGCGAATCGACTCGGCCAGCGACCGATCGAGCAGCAGCCAGTACCCGGCCTCGTCGCGCAACGCAAGGAAGTCTGCGAGGAGACGGCCCTTGGGGGAACAGTAGCCGGTACGCTGGGCCCCGCCATCGCCGAGCTTCAGGATGTCGTTCGTGAACTGCCCTTGCAGGAAGCTGGCGGCGTCGTTGCCGGTGACGCGCAGGACCGACAGATGATCGAGCGCGCAGATGAACTCCCCGGATTCGGGGGACGCCCGTTCGTTCGGAGGGGCAATGCCGGTTGCGGAAGTTCGTGCAGACGGTGCAGGCTCGGTCATGCGATCCTGTGGGTTGGCGTGGAGGACTTGCGAAGTGGCGGGCTTGAATCAAGGGTGCCACGGATAGTCGCCTATTATACGAACCGCTTCTCGTTCCTGCTGCCATTCCAAGGGACTTCACCCGGCCATGGGCCGCGACGCCCCGACACACATTCCCTCTCTTCGCGCTGTCCTGTCCGATGAAGAAGCTTGTCTTATCCGTGATCCTGATGCTGGTCGCCGGCGCATCGGCTGTCGGTCTGGCCAAGTGGCAATACGATCAGGCCGCCATCGCGCTGCGCGCCGATCCGGTTCGAATCAAGATCGAGCGAGGCGCGAACCTGCGTACCTTGGGAGGGCAGCTGCGTGGCGCCGGGATCGACGTGCGCGATTGGCAACTGGCCATGATCGGTCGCCTGCGCACTGATGCCTCGCGTATCCACGCGGGCACTTATGCGTTCGCGTCGCCTCTCACGTTGAAGCGACTGGTCGATCAACTGGTCAACGGAGAGGTCCTGCGCGGCGAAGTGCGTTTCGTCGAAGGCTGGACGTTCGCGCAGATGCGTGCGGCACTGGCCGGCAATCCCGACCTGGCCCAGGACACGGTGGCGCTGGACGAGGCGGCACTGCTGGCCGCCATCGGGGCGACCGAATCGCGTGCCGAGGGTCTGTTCTTTCCCAACACCTACTATTTCGACGTCGGGACGAGCGAGCTCGAGCTCTATCGGGCGTCGTACCAGAAGCTGCGCGAAACGCTGCAGATCGCCTGGGAGACACGGGACAAGGCCGTTCCATTGGCGACACCCTATGAGGCACTGATCCTCGCATCGATCATCGAGAAGGAAACCGGCATGGAGGCGGACCGGACTCTGATCGCGGGCGTATTCGTCAATCGGTTGCGGCTCGGCATGATGCTTCAGAGCGATCCCACCACCATCTACGGGATGGGCAATCGCTTCAAGGGGGATCTGCGGCGGCGTGATCTGGTCACCGATACGCCGTGGAATACCTACACGCGCAAGGGTCTGCCGCCGACGCCGATCGCGCTCCCAGGCGCGGCCTCGATCGCGGCCGCATTGCACCCGGCGACGACATCCGCGCTCTACTTCGTGTCGCGCGGCGACGGAGCGAGCGAATTCTCCGATACCCTGCAGCAGCACGAGCAGGCGGTCCGAAAGTTCCAGCTCAATCGCCGATGAGCGGGCGTTTCATCACCTTCGAGGGCGTCGATGGAGCGGGCAAGAGCAGCCACCTCGAATGGTTCGCCGCCCAATTGATCCGGGCAGGTCACGAGGTCCTGGTGACGCGCGAACCTGGGGGTACCGCCCTTGCCGAATCGCTGCGCGCATTGCTGCTGAACGAGTCGATGCCCGACGTCGCCGAGTTGCTGCTCATGTTCGCCGCCCGGGCCGATCACGTGGATCGCGTGATTGTCCCGGAGCTGGCGCGCGGAACCTGGGTCGTCTGCGATCGCTTCACGGACTCGACGCTGGCATACCAGGGGGCCGGTCGCGGCATGGATCGCGACTTCATCATGCTGCTGGCAAAGCGGGTTCACCCACACTGCAATCCCGACCGGACCTATCTGTTCGACCTGGACGCGGTCACGGCACAATCGCGCCGGTCGACGGAACGACAGGCCGATCGTTTCGAGCAGGAAGCAAACCCTTTCTTCGAACGCGTGCGTGCCGGCTATGCGGCGCTGGCCGCATCGGACCCGACACGTTTCTGTACGATCGATTCGAGCCTGAGCATCGTCGAGATTCGTCAGGCGCTCGCGATCGATCTGGCGCACTGGCTCGGCACGGCGCAGACGGTGCCGCCCGCGTCGCGGCGAAGCACCCCGCCAGCGACGCCACCAGAGACGTCACAGGTT
>JBGSTN010000615.1:0-2165 GCA_041736455.1 Burkholderiaceae bacterium
AGGGGCGCGCCGAAGCCGCTGTCGCTCTTCTGGACTGGTGGCGCGTGCGAACACCGGAGTTGTCCGATACGCTGCTGCTCGATCTGGCGGTGGCCGCGAACCGCTCAGGCGACAGCCCACGCGCCACGCTGCTGCAGCAGCAGTTCAAGACGAGGGCGGATGCGCCATTGATCGGCGACACGCCGCGCCACTGGCGAGAACTGGTCCGCTTTGGCCTGACCTTCGGTGACGATACAAGGCTCGCGCTGAATCATGCCCAGGCGAACTGGCGATCACAGAAGGAGCCGTTCGATGCGATGCTGCTCGACCAGGCCGCGCAGGCGGCCGACAGCACAGCCGTACGGATCGCGTTGCGCGACGAACTGAACGAGCGTGGCATGTCGGGTGTGGCCCGTCGCTTGCCCTCGATCGGAGCCGAACGATGAACCTTCTCGTCGGCACGCCCGATTCACGATTGCCCGATTGGCGGAGCAAGCCCTGGTTCGTCGCCATGCTGTTGGCGACCTTGGCCATGGCCGCCGCGCTGCTGCCGCTCGCGGCATCGGCCCACCAGACGAGTCAGTCCTATCTGACGCTGACGAAGGAGCAGCCATCGGGGCAACAGCTGTCGATCGACTGGGACATCCCCCTGCGCGATCTCGACATGGTCGTCGATCTGGATGGCAATCGCGACGGTGTGCTTACCCGACGCGAGGTCGACCTGGGTTTCGATGCCGTCGACGCCTTGGCGACCGGTAGCCTGAGCGTGGCGAGCGGTGTCGTCGCCTGCCGACTGCACACCGAACGACGCGAGCTGACGACGCGCAACGAGATCGCGCACGCCCGCCTCACGATGAAGGTCGACTGTCCTGCGCCGATCACTGCGCTGGACGTCGACTATCGACTGTTCAGCGATTTCGATGCCAGCCATCGCGGCCTGTTGTCCGTCGGCGAGCAGCGATTCGTTCTCGTGCCGGGCGCAGGCGCGGTGTCGGTCTCGCTCGGTGCGTTGCATGCCACGCAGGCCGATCTCTCACCCGACCTCGCGACTTCCGTGACCAGTCTCTCGGGCTTCATCGGTTCCGGCATCCACCACATCCTGATAGGCTGGGATCATCTCGCGTTCATCATCGCGCTGCTGATACCGCTGCTGCTGATACCGGGTCCGCATGCGTCGTCGCCGCGCGCCATCGCCCGTTCGATGGTGGTCACGATCACCGCATTCACGGTCGCGCATTCGATCACCCTGGGCTTGTCCGTCACCGGGGTGATCGCCTTGCCCGCAGGACCGATCGAAGCAATGATCGCGGTGACGATCGTGCTTGCCGCGGTCGCCAATCTCGCGGCAGGGCGCTGGACCGGCGCGCCTGGCCTGGCATTCGCATTCGGATTGATCCACGGTTTCGGCTTCGCCAACGTCATGCAGGCGAGCGACGCGACCGGTGCCGACCTGCTGATCGGACTGTTCGGGTTCAACGTCGGCGTCGAGATCGGTCAGCTGATGTTCGTGATCGCGATGCTCCCGGTGTTCTGGCTGCTGCGACGCCACGCCGGCGTGCAACGCATTTCCGCCTCGGCCGCGTCCCTGATGCTGGTGGTGATCGGCTCGGGATGGTTCGCCGAGAGGCTGTTCGACCTGGAACTGATACCCGGCTGACCAGTGCGGTCGTGCACGCCCTGTTCGGCAATCCGGCCGGACGATGCGGCGACGCAAATCGGCCGCGTCAGATACCCTGGGTCTTGCCGAGGAACAGGATCGGACCGGTCGGCCGGCCGATCGGCGAGCCGGTTTCCGGTTCGATCGTGATCTCGAAGAGTTGATTGCTGCCGAGTGTCGGCAAACGGTCGACCGAGAATTCGACCGGTTGGCCCGGCTCGATCAGACCCAGCGAAGTCGGGCCGCTTGCTCCCTCGGCCTTGGTCCATAGTTCGAGCGCCTTGCCGGCAGGCACGGCCGTGCCGCTGTCCAGCGGGACCAGTCGGAACGTTCCGGCCGTCTTGGCCTGCACGAGCCAGCCGATCTGTTCGTTGGGCGAACGCAGGACCGCGTAGTAGACCTGGACATCCGGCGGACGCAGCACCACCAGTGAACCCATCAGCACGGCAGCCGTTGCTCCGGCCGCAGTGAGCGAGCGCCACAGGGCCAGGCTGTTCCAGAGCGACTTGCGCCGCGGCGAGGATCGCGG
>JBGSTN010000622.1:0-4514 GCA_041736455.1 Burkholderiaceae bacterium
ACGCCGGGTTGCTCCTGCAGCCAGGCGAGGCCTGCCGCGATGTCCTCGGCGAAACGGGGCATCGACGTGAACGTTTCGTCGTCGCTGTTGCCGTGGCAGCGCGCGTCGATGAGCAGGACGGCGAATCCGGCGTCATGCAGCGGTGGAACGATCGGCCACATCATGGTCGCGTTGCCGCCCCAGCCGTGCATGGCCAGCAACGCGGGGGCAGCGACATCGGTGCGCTCGTCGTCGCTCAGCACGTCGTTCGGAAAGTCGGGTAGAACGTCGGGCGGTGCTTCCGGGAACTCATCGTCGCGGCCTTGCCCGGCGCGTTCTTCGGCGGGTATCGGTCTGATGAACAGGCCCGACAAGCGACGTCCGCGCGGGCCTGCGATCGAGACTTCCCGCACCCGGTCGGGTGCCACCGCGACGTCCGCCGGCCACTCGTGACGCCGTACGCGCGGGGCCTGCAAGCCGCGCCGGATCAGTCGGTGCGTCAGCGCGCGGAGAGCCAGCAGAATGATCGCGCCGGCCATGGTCATGCCAAGCATCGTCTTACTGTCCCGGCCTCGTCGATGTCGATGTCGGTGTCGATGTCGGTGTCGGTGTCGGTGTCCGCGGACTGCAACGATACTGCCGCAGGTAGCGCCACTCGAAGGCGCGCTTGATCCAGTGGAACAATCGGGACGAGGGCAGCAGCCAGTTGCGCTCCGTCGTGCGCCAGATCAGTGTGCCGTGGTCGATCGCATCGACGATGCAGATCAGTTCGACCTTGAAGCCCGCGTTGGCGGCCAACCCGTACAGATCGCCGAGCAGGTTTTCGGCCGCTGCTGCCGCTTGCAGATCAGCCATGTGGGCCTGCTTGGGCATCCAGTCGGGCCCGGGAAAACTGCCCGAGTCTCCGACTACATAGAGGCGTGTGAAACCCGGGATCCGGCAGTGGGCGTCGGACTGCAACAGGCCGCCCGCCGAGCGGGGCAGGTCGGTTTCGTCGAACCAGGCGTTGCCTGTCATGCCCGGCATGAACAGGATCAGATCCGCCGCCAGTTCGCCGCCTTCGGTGACGACCCTGCCGGCCTCGAAGCGCAGGAGCTTGTGTCCGAGATGCGTTCGAATATCGCGGCGGGCCATCTCGCCGAGCAGATGCTTGACCGCCTTCGCGCCGAGCCGGATACCGGGTTGGGCGCTCGGGTTGAAGAAACTGATCTCGAACCTGTCGCGCCGATTCTCGCGGCGAAGCTGCTCGTCGATTCCGAACAGGAACTCGAACATGGGTCCACCACGGACAGCACTCGGTTCGTTCGGATTTCCGGCAAAGCCGATCGCGATACTTCCCGAGGTCAGCGCGCGCAGGCGGTCGCGGATTCGTTCGGCGGCCGCCACGCCCTCGCAAGGCGTGATTGCATGCTCTATGCCGGGCAGTTTCTTGAGAAAGCGACCACCGGTCGCGATGACCAGCGCGTCATTGGCGACGTTGCCGTCCGTCGTTCGGACGATACGGCCGCCTTCCGCAAGACCGGTCACTTCGGCGGCATGAAACTTCACGTTCATGCGCCGAAGGAAGTCGTCTATCGGTATCACCAGATCGGCACGACTGCGCAGGCCGCTCGGAATCCAGATGATGCCAGGCAGGTAGTGCAGTTCTGCCTTGGGAGCGATCAGCGTGATGTGGACTCGCGGATCGCGCTTGCGCAACTCGCGCACCGTGGAGAGGGCGCCGAATCCGGCGCCGAGCACGCTGATGCGTGCCGAATCGCTGTCGAAAGTCATGTCGGACGAGAATGGGATCTATCGGTCGTTTCCTGCACGCGCAGGACGCAGTGGCCGGCGTCCCGCGCGCGGTGCGAGCGGCCGTTCAAGCCTCGTCATCGCCGATCACGAGTCGCGAGGCGCTCACGTATCTGTGCGGCGGGATCAACAGGTTGATCGGGGCCGGCTTGTTCTTGAATACCCGGCCGGCCAGATCGAATGTCGATCCGTGGCATGGGCAGAAGAACCCGCCTTGCCACGCGTCGCCCAGACTCGCGTTCGACGTCCCGGCCGCCACCTCATTCGGTACGCATCCCAGGTGTGTACAAATGCCGATCGCGACGAAGATCTCGGGACGCTCCGATCGTCCCGCATTGCGCCAGACCTCGGGCAAGGCGTCCAGCGTCGAATCCGGATCCACGAGCTTCTCGTCCTGACTCGTCAATGCCGCGACCATCTCCGGCGTCCGACGCATGATCCATATCGGCTTGCCGCGCCATTCGACCGTTTTCATCGAGCCCGGCGCGATGTCGTCGATATCGACTTCGACGGCCGCGCCGAGCGCCTTGGTTCGTTCGCTGGGCGCGAACGTGGAAACGAACGGCACGGCTGTTGCTGCCGCGGCAACGCCACCCAGTGCGCCTGTCACGAGCAGCCAGTTGCGACGTTCTGCATCCATCGCTGTGAGCGAGGGCGTAAACGAGGACGAAGGCAGCGGTGAAGGCAGAATGTGGTCGGTCATGATTGGCTCTTCAGGGCGAAACGGTATGCTTCATACTCGAGGGAGTATCAAGACTCGTGCCAGGTCTGCAATCAGCACGATCGCAGCGTCGTACAGCCGTAACGGATGACTGCAGGCCGCCCGGTGATGGCGTTGCCATGAACGGATGGTGCCAAACTGGCATCGAAGTGTCATAATTGGCAGCAGGCGGCGCCCCTGCTGCCGGAGCGAAGGAGTGTGATGTTCGCCATCGAGTCATCAATCATCGAATCCGCCGTGCCGATCGATCCGAGCCGATTCCCTTTCGCTGCTCGGTACCGGCGCGTGATGCTGGCAGCGACGTTGTTCGCGCTGCTGACGATCTTCGCCATGGGTGATGCCGGCGCGGCTGCCAACGATGCCGTCGCAGCTCCGGCACGAGCTCCGGCCACCGCCGACTCCGTCAGCCTCGATTTCGCACGTGCCGAGTTCGAAGCCGGCCGCGCGATACTGATCGACATCCGTGAACCCGAAGAGCATGCCAGCGGCGTGGCCGCCGGTGCGCAGCTGCTGCCGATGCGCCAGTTGAATCGACGGGTGGGCGAGATCCCGACGAATCCCGACAAACCGGTTCTGCTGATCTGCAACACGCAGAATCGCTCGAGCGCAACGCTGCGCGCATTGCGCCGGCACGGCTACGAACACGTCCGTTTCGTCAATGGCGGCATGAGCGAATGGACGAGACGCGGCTGGCCCCTGGTCAAGCCGGCGCAATAACGCATTGGCTTGCACCGGGACGGTGCCACGGCGACCCGCGTCGGGCCTACCGATCGGCAGGGTTCACGGCGAAGCCCGTGATCGTTGCCGTCTGATCCGATGAACACATTGCTGCCGGAACTCGTTTCGTATCTCGAAGGGCTGCCCGAGCCGCATATCCTGTTCGATCTGCAATACCGGATCGTCGCGGCGAATGCCGCCTACCGGCGCGAGTTCAGTCCGAACGACTCGGTCGTCGGCCGCACCTGTTACGAAGTCTCGCATCGCTTCGACCGGCCGTGCGACCAGTCGGGCGAGAGCTGTCCTCGTTCCCGCTCGCTCGAGTCGGGCCAGCGCGAGCGTGTCCTGCACCTTCATCACACGCCGCATGGCGAATCATTCGTCAACATCGAACTCGTTCCGTTACGTAATGCCGGGGGTGAGCATGCCTATTTCATCGAGAAGATGGAGTCCCTGCACATGGCAGAGGGGCAGACCGCCGGCCAGGGGCTGATCGGACGTTCGTCCGCCTTTCAGCACATGCTCGGACTGGTTGCGCGCGTTGCACCCTCGCGAGCCACTGTCCTGCTGCTCGGTGAGTCGGGTACCGGCAAGGAACTGGTCGCCATGGCGGTTCACGAAGGCAGCCCGCGCGCTGCCAAACCGCTGGTGGTCGTCGATTGCGCGAGCCTGACCGAAACCCTGTTCGAAAGCGAACTGTTCGGGCACGAGCGCGGCGCGTTCACCGGCGCCAGTGCGAGCAAGACGGGCCTGGCCGAGGCGGCCAACGACGGCACGCTCTTTCTCGACGAGGTCGGCGATATTCCGCTTGCGATGCAAGTCAAGTTGCTTCGCCTGCTGGAAAGCGGTACCTATCGGCGAGTCGGCAGTACCGAATTGCGGCGCACCGATGTGCGGGTCGTTTCCGCGACACACCGTGACCTTCGTGCGATGGTCGCCGATGGACGTTTTCGCGAGGATCTCTACTATCGCCTGAGCACGTTTCCGATAGCCTTGCCGGCTCTGCGTGACCGTGCCGACGACATCCCGATCCTGGCGCGGGCACTGCTCGCCCGGATCACGTCTCGACGCAATCCGACATTGACATCCGGCGCACTGGCCGCCCTGCGGCGGCATCCGTTTCCCGGCAACGTGCGCGAACTGCGAAACGTCCTCGAACGGGCCACGTTGCTCGCCGACGATACCAGGATCGAGCGCTCGCACATCGAACTCGCGCTGGCAACCGACGCACCGTTGCATGGATCGAAGCCATCACTGGCTGCGCCTCTGTCGACCGCCTGGGCGGGTTCGCCTGCTCCGACAGGTA
>JBGSTN010000626.1:0-2874 GCA_041736455.1 Burkholderiaceae bacterium
GTGCGTCTGCCGGTCCAGGCGCGGACGGTGGTGGCAAGGCGACGACGGTGTCGAAACCGGTGCAGGGTACTGCCGCGACTGCCGGCGGCGCGGCTTCCGCTGCCGGACCGGACGCCAGGCCGAAGGCGAAGTCCAAGTCCAGGAACAAGAAGAAGCATGGCGGCTGACGCCGCTTCACGCGAGAACCTTTGCAGGCAATGACGTATGGGTGCTAACGATTTCAAACTCGAACTGGCTGAAGTGCCGCGGATGGAGACCTGTTTCCACGGGCGTCACATCACGCCTCAGATCCTGGCCGGGCTCTCGTCGCCCGACGACTGGAGCCTCGAGAAATACGAGGCACGTGGCGGTTATCTGGCCCTGCGCAAGATCCTCGACGAGAAGATCTCGCCCGAAGATGTCGTCGCCATCGTCAAGTCGTCCGGATTGCGCGGGCGTGGCGGGGCCGGCTTCCCGACCGGACTGAAATGGAGCTTCATGCCGCGCGGTTTTCCCGGCACCAAGTATCTGGTCTGCAATTCGGACGAGGGCGAACCCGGCACGTTCAAGGACCGCGATATCCTTCGCTACAACCCTCATATCGTGATCGAGGGCATGGCGATCGCCGCCTATGCGATGGGCATATCGGTCGGGTACAACTATGTGCACGGCGAGGTCTGGACAGCCTACGAGCGATTCGAAGAGGCGCTCGAACAGGCGCGCGCGGCCGGCTATCTGGGTGACAACGTCCTCGGTTCACCGTTCTCTTTTCAACTCCATGCGTTCCATGGCTTCGGCGCCTACATCTGCGGGGAAGAGACCGCGCTGCTCGAGTCGCTCGAAGGCAAGAAGGGCCAGCCGCGATTCAAGCCGCCGTTTCCCGCGAGCTACGGGCTGTACGGCAAGCCCACGACCATCAACAACACCGAGACCTTCGCGGCCGTTCCCTGGATCATCCGCAACGGCGGTCCGGCCTACCTCGAGATCGGCAGGCCGAACAATGGCGGCACCAAGATCTTCTCGGTGTCGGGCGATGTCGCACTGCCGGGCAACTACGAGGTGCCGTTGGGCACGCCGTTCGCCAGACTGCTGGAACTGGCCGGTGGCATGCGCGGGGGTCGCAAGCTGAAGATGGTGATCCCTGGCGGATCGTCGATGCCGGTGCTGCCCGCCGAGATCATGATGCAGACCGACATGGACTACGACTCGATTGCGAAGGCCGGCTCGATGCTGGGCTCGGGCGCCGTCATCGTGATGGACGAGACCCGTTGTGCCGTGAAGTCTCTCCTGCGCCTGTCCTACTTCTATCACGAAGAGAGCTGCGGCCAGTGCACGCCTTGTCGGGAAGGCACGGGTTGGCTCTATCGGATGGTCCATCGCATCGAGCACGGCAACGGGCGCATCGAGGATCTCGACGAGCTGAACCGAGTCGCAGACAACATCCAGGGCCGCACGATCTGTGCGCTGGGTGATGCGGCAGCCATGCCGGTACGAGCATTCCTGAAACATTATCGTGACGAATTCGTCCACCACGTCGAGCACAAGACCTGCGTGGTTCCGCACTACGTCTAGTCAATCCGAATGAAATTGTCTGAAGCGAACTCTCATGGTTGAAGTCGAGATCGACGGCAGGAAGGTCGAAGTTGCCGAGGGCAGCATGGTGATGCATGCGGCCAACAAGCTCGGCATATACGTGCCGCACTTCTGTTACCACAAGAAGCTGTCGATCGCGGCCAACTGCCGGATGTGTCTGGTCGAGGTCGAGAAGGCGCCCAAGCCGCTGCCCGCCTGTGCGACGCCCGTCACCAACGGGATGAAGGTGTCGACGCGTTCCGACAAGGCCATCCATGCGCAGCGATCCGTCATGGAGTTTCTGCTCATCAATCATCCGCTCGACTGTCCGATCTGCGACCAGGGCGGCGAATGCCAGCTCCAGGATCTCGCGGTCGGCTATGGCGGCTCGAGCGCCCGATTCAGCGAAGAGAAGCGGGTGGTATTCCACAAGTCGATGGGCCCGCTGATCTCGGCCGAAGAAATGACGCGCTGCATTCACTGCACCCGCTGCGTCCGATTCGGTCAGGAGATCGCCGGTGTGATGGAACTCGGCATGGCCGGGCGCGGCGAGCACGCCGAGATCATGTCCTTCGTCGGGCGATCGGTCGATTCGGAGTTGTCGGGCAACATGATCGACATCTGCCCGGTCGGCGCACTCACGTCCAAGCCCTTCCGTTATTCGGCGCGGACCTGGGAACTTTCGCGTCGCCGCACCATTGCCCCCCACGACTCGCTCGGCTCGAACATCGTCGCGCAGATCAAGGGCGAAAGAGTGATGCGCGTGGTGCCGTTGGAGAACGAGGCGATCAACGAATGCTGGATCTCGGATCGTGACCGTTTCTCGTACGAGGGACTGAATGTCGTCGAGCGGCTCACCGCGCCGATGGTCAAGCGCGACGGCCAGTGGGTTCAGACGGACTGGCCGACGGCGCTCAACCAGGCGGCGTTGATGCTCGCCACGGCGCGTGTCGACCATGGACCGGAGCGTATCGCCGCCCTCGGCTCGCCGACGGCCACCGTCGAAGAGTTGTACCTGCTGCAGAAGGTGATGCGCGGCCTGGGCAGCGACAACGTCGACTTCCGGTTGCGGCAGAGCAACTTCGACGTCGATCGGGCGGGGCAGGGCGCGCCCTGGCTCGGCATGGACATCACCGAGGTCGGTGAACTCGATTCACTGCTGCTGATCGGTTCTTTCCTGCGCAAGGATCACCCGGTGTTGTCGGCCCGATTGCGCGGCGCGACCAAGCACGGCCTCCAGCTGTCCATCCTGCACGCCTGCGACGACGATCTGCTGATGCCGGTCGCCGAGCGGGCGATCGTGTCGCCGAGCCGGTGGCCGGG
>JBGSTN010000641.1:0-5905 GCA_041736455.1 Burkholderiaceae bacterium
CACCTGTCATCCGACGACGGCCCCATCGTCGGCCAGTGCGAGCGGCCCTGCCGCACGGGCAACGTCGCAGTCGCGCGGATGCTCGCAGACGCGCGTAACGCTTCATCTCGCCGCGTTGCTGACGTTCACGGGGCTTCTGACGGCTTGCCCCGGCGGCGACGACGGACCGTTGGGCGGCCTGTCCCAGATCCGCAGTACCTACGGGGCGAACACCGATGCAGAATTCGTCGCCCGTTACATGAAGGATTGGTACCTCTGGAACGACCGCCTGCCGTCGCAGCCGCGCGAAGACTACGCGAGCGGCCAGGACGCCCTGGATGCGCTGCGCGTGCAGGAGGACCGCTACAGCAACATTTCCGACGCCACCGATTACAACAACTTCTTCGGCGAAGGCAAGACCGTCGGTTTCGGCATCAGCTATCGCATCGAAGAAGACAATCAGTCGATCAGGCTGCTCATGGTGCAACCGAAGTCGCCGGCCGCCACCGCCGGGCTGAAACGCAGTGATCGCATCACCGCCATCGAGGGCGCCACCGTCGCGACGCTGATTGCCGATGAACGTCTCGGCGAAGCCTTCGGCCCGCTCGACGAAGGCGTCCTACGGCGGTTCACGGTGCTGCGTGACACGGGCTTCTCGGATGTCCCGGTCAGCAAGGCACTCTACGAGATCAGTTACGTGATTGCCGACGCACTGTTCGAACGGGGCGGGCGCAAGATCGGATATGTGCACTTCTATTCGTTCGGCGATAAAGGCCTCGCGCCATGGCAAGACGCACTCGATCGACTGCTGGCCCAGGGCGCGCAGGACCTGATCGTCGATCTGCGCACCAATGGCGGCGGCCTGCTCTCGACGACGACGGTCGTCGGCGGTGCGCTGGGACCGGCGCCGCTGCAAAGCGATCGGATGTCCTTGCTGACCTACAACGCAGCCCACACCGAGGAGAACCGCGGCTTCAACTTCGCTGCCGATCCGCGAGCCGGACGGTTCGAGCGCATCGCGTGGCTGACCGGCAAGAGCACCTGCTCGGCGTCCGAAGCGCTGATCGTCGGGCTCGATCCGTTTCGCAAGGGCATACGGATCGGCGAAACGACCTGTGGCAAACCGGTCGGATTCACGCCCCCGCAGTTTCGCGACAAGGTCTACAGCATCGTGTCGTTTCGCATCGAGAGTTCGACCGGGGTGACCGACTACTTCAACGGCCTGATTCCTGACTGCCCGGTCCTCGACACCGGGTCGGGCCTGTTCGGCAGCCAGGATGAGCCGCTCACCGCCGCCGCACTGACCTGGCTCGAATCAGGGTCGTGTCCTGCGACCGCTGCAACGTCACGCAGCAGCAAGGCGATCGAGCGGCCTGACCCGTTCGCGTTGACCGGTACCAAGGCTGACTTCTCGCGCATGATCAACCTCTGGTAGCGCGCGCCGACCGGCGGCGCGCGGATCGTAGCGCTGGTCGATACCGGTTTTCCCGGGCTGCTCTGCGATTCATGCCCAGACCGGTGGCTTGCCGGACTCTTTCGCGATCGCGGCAAGCAACGCCTCGTGCGCCGCAAGCTCTGCAGGTGTGGCGCCGACGACCGGCAGATCCTGCGGTGGCCAACTGCCGCCGTCGGTGCGAAGGTTGCGGTCTTGCCCGGATGCGACGGAAACGATCTCCAGGCTCTCCTGCCCGCGCGTCATCGCCAGATAGACCTCGGAAAGAAGTTCCGCGTCGAGCAACGCGCCGTGCAACTTGCGATGCGCGTTGGATACACCGTAGCGATCGCACAGGGCATCGAGAGAATTGCGTTTGCCCGGATGCAGTTCTCGCGCGAGGGCCAGCGTATCGGTCACCAGAAGGCATTGCGTGACGGTCGGTTGGCGATCGATCCGGCCCAGTTCGCTATCGAGAAATCCGACGTCGAACGCGGCATTGTGGATCAGCAGTTCGCTGTCCGCGATGAAAGCGAGGAACTCGTCGGCGATATGCGCAAACAGCGGCTTGTCGGCCAACATCTCGCGCGTCAGTCCGTGCACCTCGAGCGCGCCCTGATCGATATCGCGCTCGGGATTCAGATACAGGTGCAGCGTGCGCCCGGTAAGGCGTCGGTTGACGAGTTCGACGCAGCCGATCTCGATGATGCGGTGTCCGTCGTTGACTGACAGTCCGGTCGTTTCGGTGTCGAGAATTACCTGGCGATGCGTCATTTATCCTGGTCACTGACAAGATGAGTCATGAAATCCCGGCTTCGGCTCGCGCGGAAGCCATCTCCGGCGTCGGCGCTGAAACGAGCGGCTGGCGACGGCGCGCAAACAGGCAATAGACCGCCGGTACGACGAACAGCGTCATCAAGGTGCCGAAGGACATCCCGCCCACGATGACCTGACCGATCTGGCGCCGACTCTCGGATCCTGCGCCGGTCGCCAGCCACAGTGGCATTGCACCGAATACGGTTGCGAACGTCGTCATCAGGATCGGACGCAGCCGCAGACTTGCCGACTCGACGATCGCGTCGACGAGTTCCATCCCCGCATCGCGCAACTGGTTCGCAAATTCGACAATCAGGATGCCATGTTTCGTGATGAGGCCGACCAGCGTGATCAATCCGATCTGGCTGTACACGTTGAGCGTCCCACCGGTGAGGTGCAACAAGCCCAATCCACCAACCAACGACAGCGGCACGGCGAACAGGATCGTGAACGGATCGACGAACGATTCGAATTGGGCCGAGAGCACCAGGTAGACGAAGACCAAGGCGAGCGCGAAGGTCACCAGCAGCGTGTTGGACGCCTGCACGTATTCGCGCGTCGGTCCGCTGTAATCGGTCGCGTATCCTTCCTTCATGTACTTGGGCGCAACCCTGGCAATGTATTCGACGGCCTGCCCCAGCGTCACACCGTCGGCCAGACCGGCGGTCACGGTGATGGAGCGTCGCTGGCCGAAGTGATTCAATTCGCGCGCGCCGATATCAGGGCGGACCTCGACCAGCGACGACAGCGGCAGCATCGTGTCGTCCCGGCCACGCACGAAGAGGCGATCGATGATGTCGGGCGATACCCTTTCGCGTGGTTCGAGCTGCACGATGACGTCGTACTCTTCATTGTTGCGCTTGAACCGCGTGACGGCGCGTCCGCCCAGCATGGATTCCAGCGTTCGGCCCACTTCATCGACCGACACGCCGACGTCGGCACTCCGCGCGCGGTCGATCAGCACGCGAAACTCCGGCTTGTTGATCGTGAGATCGGTGTCGACACCGGTCATCAGCCCACTGGCTCGAAATTCCTCGAGCATGGGTTCGATGACTCGAGCCGTTTCCTCGAAGGTATCCGAACTCATGATGACAAGATTTACCGGCCGCGAGCGGATCGACGCGCCGAGCGATGCCGGTGCAACGGCAAACGCCCTGACACCCGGCACGCCCGCCAACCCCTTCTGGAACTCGCTCACGACATCGAACACCGTCCGGTCGCGTTCGCTCCAGTCGTTCAGGCCGATGAAGCCCAGGCCGCCTGTGGGTGTCGGATTGCCGACGACGAGGAAGATTCGCCAGACGTCCTCGGTGGCCAACGCGAGTTTTTCGATCGCTTCGCCGTTGGCGCCAGTGAAGTTGACCGACGAGCCCTCCGGCGCCGTGAACACCGTCGAGAAGACGCCGCGATCCTCGCGCGGGGCCAGTTCCGACGGCAAGGTCGTCCACAACCACCAGGTCAGCACCGCAAAACCAACGGCCAACGATGCCATCAGCCAGCGCAGTGCGATGATTCGCGACAGCACACGGCGATATCCCGCACTCAGGGCGTTCAACGCTCGCTCCGAGGTGACCATGAACCAGCGCGACGGTGGTTCTTTGCGCAACAGACGCGAACACATCATCGGCGACAGGGTCAACGCGAGAAATCCGGAGATCATCACCGTGCCGGCCAGTGTCAACGCGAACTCGGTGAACAACCGACCGGTACGTCCCGTCTGGAACGCCATCGGTGCGAATACGGCTGCCAGCGTGAACGTCATTGCGACGACCGCGAAACCGACTTCACGAATCGCGGTGAACGCGGCGGCGACGGGCGCGAGTCCTTCCTCGATATGCCGGTGGGTGTTTTCGAGCACGACGATCGCATCGTCGACCACCAGTCCGATCGCCACCACCAGGGCGAGCAGCGTCAAGGTGTTGATCGAGTAACCGAACAGATCGATCAGCGAGATCGCGGAGATCAGGCAGACCGGGATCGTGACCAGTGGAATCACCGACGCGCGCAGCCCGCCCAGGAACAGGAAAGTGACGATCGCCACCAACGCGGCCGCCTCGGCAATCGTGCGATACACGGCCTGGATCGACCGATCGATGAAGACGGTCGAGTCGTAGGCAACGGTGAGCGTGGCGTCGCCCGGCAACTCGTTCTTCAGGCGGGGCAGTTGCTCGCGCAGCGCCGCGGCCAGGATCAATGGATTCGCCGTCGCCTGCTTGATCAGTCCCAGGCCCACCGCCGGCACACCATTGAAACGCACCAGGCTGCGCTCATTGGCTGCGGCGACACCGACGCGCGCCACATCGCGCAACTGGACCGGATAACCGTCTACGACACGCACGACCACGGCTTCGAAACCGGCGACTTCGTTGAGATCGGTACGGGAAATGACGTTGAATTCGCGGGTATCGCTTTCGATGCGACCACTGGGCAGGTCGAAGTTCTGTTCGCGCAGTGCCTGTTCGATATCACCTGGAGAAAGACGGAATGCCGCAAGCCGATCGGGATCGAGCCAGATCCGCATCGAGTATTCGCGGTCACCGAAGATCTGGACATCGGCTGCGCCGGGCAGGGTCTGCAGCCTCGGCTTGAGCAAACGCGTGGCAAGATCTGTCACGTCGAGCGCGGACAATGACTGCGATGTCAATGCCAGCCAGACGGTCGCGCGCGCATCGGCCTCGACCTTCGCGATCACCGGCTCGTCGATGTTCTCGGGCAGACGGCCACGTACGCGCGACACGCGATCACGGACGTCGGCGGCGGCGCTCTCCGCGTCTCGCGTCAGGCGGAAAGTGATGGTGACCTGGCTGCGCTCGGCTCGCGAGGTCGAAGAGACGAACTCCACGCCCTCGATGCCCGCGACGGTATCCTCGATCGTCTTGGTGACCTGGGTCTCGATGATCTCGGCGGCCGCCCCGCGATAATTGGTGGTGACCGTGACGACCGGCTCGTCGATGTTCGGGTACTCACGAATCTGGACCCTGCCCCAGCTCACGATGCCGATCAGGACGAGCATGATTGCCAGGACGGTCGCGAAGACCGGTCGCCGGATGCAGGTTTCGGACAGCTTCATCGCGGCGACTTCACGGGCACGGCACGCGCCACGTCGGCACTGCGCGGCTCGGACGGCGCAAGAACCGTGACTGGTACCGCGCTGCCACGCAACTTGATCTGCCCGGCCGTCACGATCAGGTCGCCCGCTGCCACCCCAGTCAGGATCTCTACCTGGCCATCCTGGCGCGCGCCTGTAGACACGGGCGTACGGTATGCCTTGCCATCGCGAACGATGAACAGATGCAGCCCCTCTCTCGTCGATTCCAGGCTTTCCTCTGGCACCATCACCGCACCTTCACGAGCAGCCAGCACGAGTTGCGCCCTCGCGAACATGCCCGGGAGCAGGAGGCGTTCGCCATTGTCGATCCGCCCGCGAATCATTAGCGAACGTCCGCTGCCGTCGAGCTGCGAATCGATGGTCTCGACGCGGGCATCGAATTCGCGTTCCGGGTAGGCGTCGAAAGCGATTCGAATCGGCAGTCCGGGATGCATGCGCGCGAACAGGCGCTCGGGCACCCGCAGATCGAGCTTGAGCGTCGACAGATCATCGAGGCGCACCAGCGTCATGCCCGGCGTCACGTAGTCGCCGACGTCGATCGCGATCAGGCCGACCACGCCGTCGAAGGG
>JBGSTN010000658.1:0-2432 GCA_041736455.1 Burkholderiaceae bacterium
CCGAGCTATCGGCTCTTCTTGAACGACTGCTCGATTCACTGGGCTCGCCCTGCGAGGTGCTCGGCCTGGAGATTGCGCCGCGCGCCAGCATGGGTATCGCGGTCGTTCCCGCCGATGGCATCGACGTCGACACGGTGATGAATCACGCTGATGTCGCGCTGTATGCGGCCAAGAAGTCGGGCGGAAGACGCTGGCGCTTTTTCGAACAGGCGATGGCCGATTCCGAGCGCCGCCGCAACGCGCTCGCCGCGTCGCTGCGATATGCAATCGGGCGCGGAGAACTGAGCCTCGCGTTTCAGCCCCAGGTTAGCAGCGTGGACGGTCACGTCCGCGGATTCGAGGCGCTGTTGCGTTGGCATCACGACGAGCATGGCCAGGTCCCACCGGCCGAGTTCGTACCAATCGCGGAAGCCTCCGGCCTGATGCCGGAAATCGGCTCCTGGGTGCTGGTCGAGGCATGCCGGCAGGCCGCGCGTTGGCCACGCGGATTGATGGTGTCAATCAATGTTTCGGCCGCGCAACTCGAGGGCAAGTACGGGCTCGTCGATCGCGTTGAACAGGCGGCACGGGGACTGAGTCCAGAATCCGTGGAACTGGAGATCACCGAGTCTGCGTTCGCGGACGACGTTGACGGCGCGGTCGCCACGCTGCGCGAGCTGCGGGCGAGAGGCTTCCGAATTGCCCTCGACGACTTCGGTACAGGCTATTCCGCTTTAAGCTATCTCAGGCTCATTCCGCTCAATACTTTGAAGATCGATCAGAGCTTCGTCAGCCACATCGTGGACGAAAGCGAGTCCCGTGTGCTTGTTGAAACCATCCTTGCGATGGCCGGCTCACTGGGAATGACCGCGGTCGCAGAAGGCGTCGAGCAAGCCGATGAAGTCGAGATGCTGCGTTCGCGGGGGTGCGCGATGATTCAAGGCCATCTCATCAGCCGGCCGCTCGCCGCAGACAAGGTGAGCAGTTTCCTGGCCCAGTGGCCTGAAAAGGCGCAGGAAACGCTGCGACTGAACCGGTACCCGTTCGACAGACTTCACGAAGGGCAGCAAGCGTTGTCCACGGTCGGTCGGTCCGGTCGCTCGCGAATGCTGGAGAATCGAGCCGAGCCGCCGGCGTGACAACGTTGCGCCGCTTCTGTCTCAAGTTGCTTCGCATCACGACTCGCGAACGGGTTTTGGGTAACATGGACATGTTGTCCAACATCCGGAGCTTGCTCGATGAAAACCTTCTCATCCAGCGACGTGCAGTCGCGCTTTGGTGAGGTCCTCGACCAGGCCAAACGAGGGCCGGTGACCGTGACCCAGTACGGGCGTCCTGTGGTGGTCATGATGGGTTACGACGAAGCGATCGAGGCGATGCGGTTGCTGGCCGGCCAGAAGCTGGTGACGTTCCTCAGGACGCTGCCCCTGAACGTAGAGGCCGAAGCCCTTGAAGAAGAGGACATCAACCGCCTGGTGGATGAGTAGCGTCCCTGATCGGGTCTTAACCGACACATCATGCAGCGCCTGGTCTTCGATACCAGCACCCTGATCGGTGCCGTTCTGCGACCGCGGTCGATTCCGAGTCGAGCACTCGAATTGGCCATTGGGGCAGGGGAGTTGGTGGCTTCCCAAGACACCTTGGATGAACTGGCTCAGGTTCTGGGGCGGGCTTCGCTGGATCGCTTTCGGGACCCGGGGGCGCGGGCAGAGTTTCTAGCGCTCTATCGTGAATCGGTGACGCTGGTCGAGGTGACCGTTGTCGTCGCAGATTGCCGGGATCCGAAGGACAACAAGTCTCTAAGTCTGGCGCTCAGTGCTGGCGCGGCGGTGATCGTCTCCAGCGACGATGAACTTCGAGTGCTGCATCCCTATCGGGGCATAGCCATCCTTTCGCCGGCGCAATTCGTGGCGTTAGCCGAAGACGCCTAGCTTTTCGAAGCTACTGACCGAGGAGCGGGATCGCCGGCGAGGAATATCTGGAAACAGGCCCTTGTCGGTCTCGCGAGTCAGAAACCCGCGCAATTCCTTCACGCCTCAGGCTTTGATCCGCGCGCTGATTTCCGGGTCATGCTCGATACGGTGGAGGACCAGGACACCGAGCAGCACTTTGCGCCGACTGTCCCGGGCGTCCTCGAGTTTGGTCGGGTTGCGATCTACAGGCTTGTAGCGCGGTATGTCGGACCCCTTCACGGCAGCGCCTGATTCTCCCGTGCCGAATACGTTTCGCTTATCGTCAACCGACATTGACACGGGACACATGTGGCCAGCGAAAGCCAATGGGTTGGCTGCTTGCGGGTCGTCGGCCGCAGGCAACCTTCAACCATTTCAATGAACGAATGGTCGCGCCGCAACGGCTTGAACGGAGACCGCGGTCGTGAACAGTGTGCCCAGGGCCGCTGCCGACAGCACGAGGCCTCGCGAGATCTCGGCGCGCGCGCCGGCGGTCAGCAG
>JBGSTN010000660.1:0-14670 GCA_041736455.1 Burkholderiaceae bacterium
GGCGGTCGGTCCAGATCTGATCGAGCGCGGACAGATCGTCCGGCATTCGTCAGCGGCTGGTTCCGCGTCGGTTTCGACGCCGCATCGCTGGGCATCGCATCGAACGATGTGCAGATCGTTGTCGATGAAGGCAACGACGCCGGCCATGTATCCGCCGCCATCGAGCCCACCGGCGCCGGGGGTGTGCCACAGCATCGTGTGCTGACCGGACTCGTACCCGGCGAGTTTCACCTCAGCGCACGCCGCATCAGTGACGGCAAGTTGCTCGGCCGTGCGCGATTTCGGGTCACTCGCCATTGGCCCGATCCGCGCCAGGGCCCCCCGATCGCCATCACAGGACCGGCACAGTACTTCATGCGCTGGGGCGGCGGCCCGAACGCGGCGCAGAACATCGGCACCCATGCCGTGCCCGAAGCGTGGCGCGTCGGCGTCGTCTATGTCTCCACGAGCACGCGCCGACTGCCGGACGATCTGTCCGCGCTCGATCAGATCTGGACCGACCGCCTGGAGGGACTGGGCGTTTCGGCAAGACGCTACTACGAGGAAGTGTCCTACTTCAGCGCGACCCCATTGCCTGGCAGCCCGCGTGGCACGACGATTCGACACGCCGGGCCGACGCTGCGGCTGGATCTGCCCAACGGCTGGGGCGACTACTTCGAGCAGCCTACCGGCAAAGGGAACTGGCACGGCTGGAATCCGATGCAGACCGTCAAACAGGAATTGGCCGGCGAACTGAGTGCACTGCTGGCCGACAACGACCAGAGCGACTGGCTCACGCATGTCGACGCGGTGCTCTTCGTCGTGCAGACTGCCAGCGAAGGCATGAGCGTGGTCGGCACCAGGCTCGCTCTGCCGCTCTTCGTCTGGCCGCAGGCCTGGCGGGGCATCAACTTCTATCGCAAGACGGTTCATTCCGGGGGCACGACCACGACGGCGATACAACGGCTCCCGATCATGTTGATGCCCACGCACACGCCCAGCGCGATGCCGGCAGACCAGAAGATGCAGAGCGCGAACCACACTCACATCCTGATCCACGAGCTCGGGCACACGATGGGCTGCGACGACCTCTACAACGGCGGCGACTTCACCGCAGAAGTCGAGGCTCGTACCGTCGGCAGTCTGGACCTGATGGGCGACGATGCTCAGCTGCCTCATTTCTCGATCGCCAACCGAATGCGCCTCGGATGGGTGGCCGACCCCTGGATCGAACGGGTGGACTTCAGCTCCGACAACGCGTCGCGTGACGTCGTGCTGCATGCTGCCGAAGCGATCTCGTCCGTGGGCCCACCGCTAGGGCGAAAAGCAGGCATCGAAATACGCATCCGCGACGGGTGGAACTACTACTTCGAGTACCGTCGTTCGCAGGTTGGGCAATTGGGTGATCAGGGCTTGAGCAGCTTTTCTGCGAGCTCGAGCCTGGTGCTGGGAACGGATGTCGTCGTGATGGGCAACACCGGGTCGATCGCCGGAGGTGACACTGACACGCGTCGCCCTCGCATCTTGCTGCTGCCGGTCGACGCCGACGGTGAAGGCCCGGTGCTGGACATCGCGGCGGAAGACTACGAAGAGAGCGACCAGACCAACGTCGACGCGCCGCACGACTTCCGGCTGCGCTACGACGGACCAGATGCGGTAGACCCCGACGCGGCGCACGTCCGTATCGAGTACATTGCGGCGCGCCATGCCGACCTGCGCATCAGCCCGGCACCCGGCCAAGGCAACTGGAAGAGCCCCGACATCGATCTCGAAGGCCCCAAGGGGCTGAACTCGGTGGCCAAGGGCTTGAAACACCAGATCGTCGTCCGTGTGCGCAACGCCGGCACGGAAGACGCAGAGCGTGTGCGCGTACGCGTGAGATGGTTGCCATTCACCACCAGCCCGGGTGCCTGGAACGAGTTGCCCGACCCGCCACGGCAGGACATCGCCAAGGGTACGACGGTAACGTTCCGAGTGCCGTGGACGCCGCCGCAGTCCGTCATCGTTGCCGGCACCACAGCGCAGCATTTCTGCGTGCGCGTCGATATCGACCGCTACGTCGATCCGACAGACCCTGCGCACAGTGAGATCGTGGTTGGCAACAACTGGGCGCAATCGAACTTCGATTCCACCGAGGTCGCGCACGGCTCACCGTCGGAGCGGCGATCCACCGGTGTGGTGGTGACGAACCGTCTGACGCGCGAAGCCACCTACCTCACTGTCGTGGATCAGGACCATGCCCTGATGCGCGTCTACATCGGCAACGCCTGGTTGCGGATGCCTGCAGGGGACGAGGCAATGGTCGCGGTCGACTACGAATCACTGGCCGGCGACCCGGTCTTCGGTGGCCCGTTCACCCGCGAGTTCGAGCTGCTCGCGCGCCAACCTGCGCCGATGATCTCGCTGAGCGCGCTCGTGGTGCCGGACGACAAAGGTTGGATCACGCCACACACCGTATGGGGGGCGAACCTGAGCGTTCGCATCGGCCTACGCACGCGCGTGCGTATCGACGGACTGCAAGAACGCATGCTGCGCGGTCACGTGCACTACATTGACAACGGTAACGTGCAGGCCGTTTCGCGGGGCCAGGTCAACGTCGTCTGGTGGTCCGCCGGGCGTCCCGACGAACAGTACACTAGCGGCGCTGTCGTCGACGGCAACGGCCGCTTCGACGTGGTGATTCCACGTGACATCGACGATGCTCGCCGTGCTGGAGAGCCGATCGTCGCCGAGGCACTGTACCTCGGCACTTGGCCTTGGACAGCCAACCGCTCCGGTGCGCGGGAGTTGACCTGAGGACGAGGGTCGACTTCGACAGGAACGTGGCGCCATTCCGTCATGGCAATGCATTTCACTTCGCATCCGAGATCCGTTCTAAGGGGGCGGCGCTGCGGAGCCGATACGTGAACCAGGGCAGGAGGTTACAATCCGGCCCACGCGTCTGATGCTGGCAGTTCATCGTTCATTGGTCGCGTGATTTCCGCAGTGCACAGCCGGCAAACAGGGCTACCCTGATGGAAAACTGGGACGACTATCGCTATTTCCTGGCAGTCGCAGAGACCGGTAGCGTGTCGGCAGCCGCACGTCGGCTGGACACCACGCAGCCCACAGTCGGTCGGCGAATCACCGAACTCGAACGCCGGCTCGGATCGACCTTGTTCCTGCGGGGGCCCGGTGGATATCGCCTGACCGAACTGGGCGCGCAGGTCCGGGACCGCGTTCGTTCCATCGAAGCCGATTCGTTGTGGATCGAAGAGAAGCTGCGATTTGCCGCCAATGATCGGTCAGGGCGCGTAACGTTGACGACGGCCGAAAGCCTGGACCGTTTCGTCGTCGCTCATTTGCTTGCGGATTTCAATCACCAGTATCCCGAGATCGAACTCGATCTGATGATCACCTATGACGCGATGGATCTGCTCGCCAGCAAGGCCGACATCGCGCTCAGGGTCGGCGAGCCCGGGTCGGGCGAGTATGTCGGCAGGCGCCTCGCCACGGTCCACTTCGGTCTCTATGCGGGCAAGACGTATCTGGCGCGCAATGGCGCGCCTGCGAACCTCGGGGAAATTCCGAACCACATCGTCATCGAATCGGTGCGGCGCATTCGCAATCTGCCCCAGTGTCGACTGCTTCGTGAACACGCCGGCGATGCTCGTCGCGTGATGTCTGCCGACAGCGTTGCCGTTCAGATCGAAGGTGCGGAGTCGGGCCTGGGACTCGTCGCCTTGCCTGTTTACGCAGCCGTCGAAAACGAGGCGCTGGTGCGGGTGCTTCCTGGCGAATTCGATCTTGCACGCGATCTGTGGTTGTTGACGCATCGCGACCTCAGGAAGAATCCACGCATACGCGCAGTACTGGATTTCCTGGGCCGCGAAGTGGTCGCGCGATTGCGCCGTCTTGAATCGCCGCCCAGAAAGAAACCGAATCGACCGTTGCGTTCCGGCGTCGCCCCAAGGGGCTGACGCGGATGGCCCGGGGTCGGCTGGCGTGCCCTGACGACAGCGCCGTGGGTGCCGGCGCTATCTGATCCCCGAACCAGGACGTTCGAGGTTCAACGTGCGACCAGACCCGTCGCGCTGGTCGGAATCTGCGCGACGCCGGCAGCGGAAATGCTGCCATCCATGCCGACGTTGAACTTGCGGATCTGTCCGTCGCCGTTGTTGAGCGTGAACAGGAACGCGTTGTTCTGCGAGAGTGCAGCATCGCGCACACCGTTGCCGGTGAATACCGGCTTGTCAGTCGCCGCGCCGTTCGGGAATTCGATCGTGC
The DNA here is from genome assembly GCA_041736455.1 of Burkholderiaceae bacterium. Classification (GTDB taxonomy): domain Bacteria; phylum Pseudomonadota; class Gammaproteobacteria; order Burkholderiales; family Burkholderiaceae_E; genus JAUIAI01. The sequence continues at coordinate 4,246 of JBGSTN010000660.1, forward strand.
CGTTGAAGTTGATGGTGTAGCTCGATATCGTGCCACTGCCGGTATTGGTCGAGAAGCCGAGTGTCTGGTCGTTGTTGAGCACGGTCCAGCACGTCGCATCGCCCTGGTCGACGCGACCCACGAGATCGGAAACCGCCCCCGTGCCGCGGTCGACGCGGTATGAGGCCGTCGTTCCTTTGCCGCCACCATTGGCTTCGGTGATGAAGACGTAGTCTCGATCGCCGAAGGCGAATCCGAACGGCGTCGGAACGGCCGACCGGCGTTTGACCGGTTCGCCGGACGGCGTTCCGTCGGCTCGCATCACGAACGTGTCGATGGTATCGGTCGCTTTCTCGGTGACGAGCAAGACGGTGCCCGACTTGTTGAAACCGATCTGTGCCGGTGCGGTCAAGCGAGTCTTGTCGAGGATACGGATCGAGTTCGGTATCGGTTCGAGCACGCCGCCAGCGGTAAAGCGGAAGCCGCTGATGTTGTCATAGCGCAGCACGGGCTCCGAATTCTTTCCGTCGCCTTCGTTCAGCACATAGACCATCGTGCCGAACACCGTCACGCTGATCGGTCGCACGCCATGCGTACCGACCGAATTGACGAACTGCAACCCGTTCTCCTGCAGCCTGAAACTCGTCAGGGTGCCGCTGCCCGAATTGGTGACGAAGAGCCAGCGGTCGCTCGCATCGGTGGCGAGCGCGCCCTGATTCCCAAGAGGCGCGCCGGTACCGCGTCCGCCGGTATCGAAGCGACCGATCTCGATGAAGTTGCCGTGATCGTCCGTATCGAAGGCAATGACTTGATTGCTTCCCGCATCATTACTAGCCGTGTAGACGATGGCCGAGGCGGGCAGAGCGGTGATCGTCGCGACGATTGCGGTGAGCAGTCTGGCCCGGTGCGATGCTGAAATTTTGAATGAGGGGATCTTCATGGTGTACTCCTGTGCTGGTGGATTGCGGGGAAGGATGCCGGTCCACTCAGCGAGCCTCATCAGGCTGCGCCGTATGGATCGGGAAGAGAAACCTGTAGACGGTGTCGCGTACGCCGGAACCGGCGTACGAAGCCTGATTCGCACGCTCGATTCGCAAATGACCGGCGGTTCGATCGCTCGGTTCGATCGGTCCGGTCGGGGACGAACGCAGGCTGGCGTCCTGATCGGCGGTCACCTTGGTTGGTGCATCCGGCATCGCTCGAGATGACTCTGGCGACCGAGCGTTCGATCGCCGTGACGCATCTTCGACCGTGACGGTTCGACCGCCATCTTCAGTGTCGGTATGGAGCGCGGAGCCATCGACACCGGACCCGCACGCGCTCAGCCATACGATGAAGCAGGTGGCCGGCAGAATGTTGAATCGCCTCGGCGTTCCAGCGGTGTCAGTGTCGAACGCTTGCATGGTCGGTCCTACCGATTGGGTTTGTCTTGTTGTTGACGGGCCCACTGTAGAGACGGCAGAACGCGAAGGGAATCGCACTGGGCGTTTGGCGGGTATGCATAAATCAGGCACCGGCTGGCGCCAACGGGGAGCACTCGGACTGCTCTAACCCATATCCGATGTCAGAAGATGGCACTGAACTTTGTCACCGATCAATACTCGCGGATTGATCTTGTGCGGGATATTTGCTCAGGAATGTTTGGTTGTGCAGGCGGGGCCGGATTCGGCTGAGGCCACGATTTCACTGGTGGGCCTGACCCCGCATTTACACACTCAGTCGGGGACGAAAATGGCGTGCAGCCCGAGCGGCATCACCCGCGGCATCGAGGCCTGAGCGACCGGGCCGGCGGCTAGCTGGCGTACGTCGAAGACCGAGAACAGAACGCGGGAACTCCGCGATCTGCGGCAGCAGACTCTGTTTCGCACGGCCTGACGTCGAGTCGAACTGCATCAGAACCATCGCCGGGTGCTCGTGGGGCTCGTAGCGTCCCAGCATCAATCCCTTCAGGCCCGTTGTCGCGTTCCATGCACTGGGTGAACGAATGCAATCGAGGCGGATCACGCCGAGATCTTCGCAGGCATTGCCGATATGGAAGACGAAGCCGGTCGGTAGTTCGAACCATCGTGGCTTATCGAGCTTGTCCTTGTGCAGGACCAGCACGCGCATGCTCAATGCCGGCCGCCAGACATCGCTGTTGGGGAAGGTCTCACCGGTCGCGGCACATGCCGGATCGATTATGAGGGGCGGCAGCAGGAAGACCAGGGCGAACCTTCAATATCGCCAACCGAAACGCGACGTTGGCAGCCGAGACAGCCATTCGATGCTTCCGCCGCGGAGTCGTCAAATCAATTGACGGATCGGATCGAGGTTTCTGTCGGCATCGGCACGAGGTGCTGGCGACGGCGGCGACCTGCCGATCGCGACTTCGACCGTCAAGCTTCATGAAGGTGGAAGTCATTTTATTGAACGGCGATGCGGACGCCTTCCACCAGGCCAGCTTCGAGACTCGCGTCGTATCGTTGGAATCGGTTGTCGTGAACAGCTACCTGCATCGTTGTCAGTGGAAGTCTGACGGATGGCATTGCCGGGATACTGCGTGTCAGCACATCGGGAAACCCGTCGAGCACGACAGGTGCCCTGATGCGGGCGTGAGATTGAACGCGCATGGGTTTCGATGACGTATCAGGCGACATGGGCATATGACTTGCCGCGTATGGGTTCGTCGGTGTCCACGAGACAGGGGGCATTGAAAACACATCGACCTATGGTGGCAATATGAAACGAACCCAACTCATTTTCTTTTCCGACCGAAATCTCATCGCGACGGCCTTCGTCGCGGCGGCTCTTGCTGCGTTCGGGATCACCTCCGCTTCCGCTGCGCAATCGTCGGATGGTTCCCAGAAGCAATCCGGCACGTCGTCGTCGTCGAGTAGCACCTCATCCAAGGCCTCGGAGGGAGGTCGTACCTTCGCGCAATCGGCCGCTGCAGTGGGAATGGCCGAAGTCGCCAGCGGGAAACTGGCAAGCGAGATGGCACAGTCGAAGGAAGTGCGTGAATTTGCGAAGAAGATGGTCGAGGAGCATGAAAAGGCCAACGAGAAGCTCGCCCGGATCGCTTCCGAGATGGGCATCGAGGTTCCCAAGAAGCTGGATTCCGCAGCTCTCGCGAAGCTGGGTTCACTCAAGTCCAAGTCTGGCGAAGACTTCGACCAGGCATATATGCTTCAGCAGGTGGCCGACCATCGGAAAGCAATTGCGATGTTCGAGAAGCAGTCGCAGTCCGGTGCCGATTCAGCACTGAAGACATTTGCGTCGAATACGCTGCCGACGCTGCGCGAGCACCTTCAGATGGCGCAGAAGACCGTAGAAATGGCTAGCCTCGACACGCGCTAGAGGCGGCCCGACCGGCTCCTGTGTGCGCGGCGGGCTCATGAACGTGCCGGCGTTCATACGGAAATCGGCATGCGGACCCCGGCATTCGGCTTTTCGGTCAGACTGGATTGCCGGTTCGGAAACTCGACGTGGTCTGCTCGCACCGTGCAGGAACGCAGCTTGCCGCCAGTATTTTCAGGGGAACGCATTCGCGTTGGGCCATTCGTGCCGTCCCAGGACACCCATAAATGGAGTACGAGACATGAAGACTTTTCTTGCTTTGACGATTGCGACGGTCTGGATGCTTTCGGCCAGCTTGTCCGGGCTTGCTTTCGCTCAGGATAAACCGGACTCTGCTGCAAGAGCAGACAAGGGCAAGGTCGAGCCGAGCGCGCAGGACATCAAGCCGTATCCAGCTACGGTCGACAAGATGGACGCCAATGCACAACGTATCCACGATCGCGATACCGGCACGTCGCAACCGGACAGCAAATCGGACTCACAGGGCGGCGACAAGGTCAAGTCCTCACAGAGTGGCCAGTCGAATCAACAGGGCGGCGACAAGGACGGATCTCAACAAAGCAGCGAGTCGAACGCCCAGGGAAGCGAAAAGGGCGGATCGGCGCAGGAGACCCGAGACTGGGCTGCCATCGACGAAAACAATGACAACTTGATCTCCCCCGATGAAATGCAGGCGGCCCTGGACGCGAGCAGCAAGCAGGATGCGTCGGCCACTGCAAAGAACTGACGATCGCGCATCACTGCCCGTCGGCCATGCCACTTGCCGATGCCGGACGGGGACCGGCTTTCACGTGCTCTGCAAGCTGGACGTGATGGGCAACGATACGGCGGCCCGGGCTTGCCACCCGGGCCCGTGTCGAACGGTATTGCCGTCGACTAGGGCTTCATCGCCCCTTGTACGCTCGTATAGACGGCGTAGAGCGATGAGGAGCCGCAGATATAGAGGCGATTTCGCTGCTGGCCACCGAAGCAGAGATTGGCGACGGTTTCCGGTATGTGGATCTTGCCGAGCAAGGTGCCTTCAGCTGTATAACAGCGGACTCCGTCTTCGTTGGGATCGCCCCAACCGACTGAGCACCAGACCCTGCCGGCTCTATCGCAGCGGACACCGTCGGTGATACTGGGCTTGGGTATATCAGCGAAGACTTTGCTGTTCGATAGCTTGCCAGTCGCGTGATCGACATCGAACACGCGGATGTGCGAAGGATTTTGCGGGCCATCGGTGAAGCCGGTATCGCAGATATACATCTTCTTCTCATCCGGTGAGAAACAAAGCCCGTTGGGCTGCACGACGTCATCGACGACGACCGTGATGTCGCCGGATCTCGGATCCACCCGGTAGACATTGTTCTTCTCCTGCTCTCGGTCGGACTTGATCCCTTCGTAGAAACCGCCAATGCCATAGGAAGGATCGCAGAACCAGATCGATCCGTCGGACGCGACGACGGCGTCATTCGGCGAGTTGAGCTTCTTGCCGTTGAACTTGTCTGCGATGATGGTGATCGATCCGTCGAGTTCGGTCCGTGTCACGCGGCGGCCGCTGTGCTCGCACGTCAGCAGGCGCCCCTCCCGGTCGATGGTGTTGCCGTTCGAGTTCATCGAAGGCTGGCGGTAGACGCTCAGGTGGCCATCATCTTCGCAGAACCGCATGATCCGGTTGTTCGGAATGTCGCTGAATAGAACGTAGCGGCCAGCGGCAAAGTACACCGGTCCCTCTGCCCAGCGGAAGCCCGTTGCAACGCGCTCGACAGCCATGGTGCCTGCGAATGCCGGGAAACCGGTTGGTCCGAACGTCTTGCCTTGATTCGCGGATTCGAGGCGGGCGTCCGGATAGCGAGCCCCGGGCAGCGGGCCCAGCGGCAGCGGTGCGGTCTGAAGGGTCGGTGCAGCCGTTTGCCCGAACGGCGTCACCGTTGCGGCGGACGCGGCTCTTGTCGCCACGGCGGCCGTGGCGACAGCTGTCGTGGCCAGGAACGATCGTCTTTGCATCATTGTCTCCTCACACGTCGAACATTGGTCGAGATTCCGGACGGTCAATCGCTTGCTTTGCGGGTCGTATCGCCGCCGTTCCGAACTGGAAAGGGTAGTCCCTTTCGCGGTGAATGTGAACCGTGCACGGTCGATCGTTGAATCTCGACGCGAACCATCCTTGCCTATCGATTCGCGATCAACGCCATCATCTCCGGGTGGTTGTAGATCGCATTCGTCTCCGGCGATCGCAGGGCGGCCGCGACCATTGCTCGGGCGATTTCGGTGGTCCGAATGGAACGGAACCTGGCTGGTATGAGCGGCGCAATGGATGACATCACGGCCGAGAGCAGCTGCGGTGTGTGCCGGGATCCGATGATGGTAGCGGGGCGAAAGATGCTCACGATTGCCGGGCCTTGATTCACCACGGCAGCTTCCGCCTCGCCTTTGACTCGACGGTAACGAGCCATGCCGGCCGCACCGGAGCCGCGCGTACTGGCATCGATGTCGGCGCCTATTGCCGACATGAACAGCAGATGTCGAACCTTCCCGGATGCTTTCAGACCTCTCGCGAAAGCCGAATTGAGCTCGACGTCTATCGCACGATGTTCCTGCAGGGACAGCCTGGCCGTGCCGGCGCCGACGCCAAGCACGCTGAACCCCACCGCATCTGCGCCATGCTCGTTCAACGCGTCGACGACTTCCCGTTCAAGATTGGCGGGCTCCATCGGGCTGACCAGCCGTTCCGTCACTTCGGGTTCGCCACTCGAATCGAGCGGCCGCCGCGTCATGACGATCACACGACGGAATCCGTCGCATCGCACTACCTCTTCGAGCAGTGCTTGTCCGACCGAGCCCGAGGCGCCCAGGATGATCGCGGTGCTGTCGGTCATCTCGACGTCATTCAGCCGTCGAAATGTCCGGGACTTTCTCGAAGAGAACGTCCTGCGCTCCTTCCCACAGAGTCTTGGTACCCAGCGCCTTCAGGTGCTCGTTGCCCTCGACGATGGTCAGGAAATGATTGCCGGCCAACTGTCCCATCTTGCTCGCGAAGCAGCAACTGCCATATGCGATGAGGAGTTCCGTCTCGCTGTAGTCTCCGGGATAGAAGAGCACATCGCCCGCCGACGGATGCGACGTGTGATTCTCGAAGCCCACGCCCAGCTTCCACTCCCCCAGTGGAATCCAGACGGCCTCGCCGCTCCATCGAACGTGAATGATCTTCTGCCGATAAGGAAGCAACCCGAGAAAGGCCGCCACCGTCTGCGGCGCGTCCGGATTGGTCTTTGCGATGAAGGTGAAGCCTGCAGCAGTGATGCGGATGCGCGTCATTGATCGATTCCCGTGGATGCTTGATCGGCCCATGCGGCCTGCGAAGACAAGGGCGGCAGGACGGGTGGATAGAAACTCTCGACCGCCGCCGAAAGCGCCAGGACGCCGAGATCGTCGCGGTGTCGTCCCATGATCTGCAGCCCGATCGGTCGTCCGTCCCCTGTGAACCCGACCGGTACGGACGACACGGTAAGGCCGGTGAAGCTGCCCAGCGCAGCATACGCGACCCAGGCGTTCGCGGCCACCGACTGACCAGCACGATACCGCGCTCCGTGGCCATGCGAAAGCAGCCTTTTGCGGTCGGTTTCCAGAGCAGCCACCGCCTCGAATCTCAGACGTGTCGCCGCATTGCGTCTCGCCGCTTCGTCTTCGTCAAGTTGTCAACGGTATCCGACGTCGACAAGGTAAGGCCGCAGACATCCTCACGCGATAGCCGCGAGCCGACGGCCACGAGTCGGCGTACGGTCGCAGCTCCCAAGGCGTCGACGAGTACGGAACGTGCTTCCTTCAACCAATCCGGCCCGAAAATACTGAGCCCCAACAACACGGTGTGCTGGTTCACGTAGCCGAGCAGACATGCTGCTGCCTTGTGCCTACCTTCGATCAACGCGAGCAGGACGAAGGCCTCTGCGAAGATATTGAAGTGAAGCAATGTCGAAACCCTGCCGATCTTGAAGAACGATTCAAAGCTTGCCCGAGCGTCGGCGACTCGCCCGGACATGGTCTGGCCGAATCCCGCGAACCCGAGTGGCAAGCTCGGAACGCCATATCGACGCTGCTGCTCCCGCTCGACAACGTGAAGGCATCGTGCGAGTGGTTGATCGAAGTCACCCAGGGCGAAGTGCGCCATGGCCGCGAACGCCGTGTTCACTGCGGTGTAAGCCGGCATGCCGCTCCGGGATGCAAGAATGACTGCTCGCTCGCAACCTTGCGCCGCTTTGAAGTACAGACCTTGATGGTAACAATGGACCGCAAGAGCACTCTCGACGAACGATTGAAGCTTGGTGGACCAGTTCCTCCATGGCATCGAATCGATCTCCTCGAGGAGTCGGCCAGCTTCGCCTCTCGAGACTTGACCACTCCCCAGTAATGCTGCAAGACACAGGCATAACCCTTCGCTGTCTTGCGCTGCTCGATATATTGCTGCCGACTTGGTCGCGAGGCGATACCTGGACACATTGTCGATACCGCCAATCGAGATTGCGCGCCACAGCAAGTAGCGAGCTACGGTCGAGCGATCAACCGACTCTCGGACCAGAGGATCTATTCTGGCGCACAGCCGGCTAACTTCGTGCAAGAGGCCGATCATCGTGAGGAAATGGACGGATGCACCCATCAGTTCGACTGCGATTTCAGGGTCGTTGACGATTGACCACTCCAACGCCGTACGAAAGCAGTCGAGCTCCGCGGCGAAAGTCAACAGCAGACCTTCCTCGCTGACTTCCCACGACTCTCTGTAGAGTCGATTGACTCGTCCAGCGACCGCACGGGCGTGACGCCGTTGAATGATCGATGCCTCCTCGCTGGCTGCGAGTCTCCGGGCTGCGTAATCGCGGGTGCTTTCGAGCAGGCGATAGCGGATCGGATCGGAATCGCCTGTCATCACGAATGAACGATCGACCAGAGACGCCAGCAGATCAACGACCCGGTCCAGGTTCGAGCTGTCGTCCTGAATCACTTCAATTGCCAAGTCCAGATCGAAAGTCCCGATAAACACGGCAAGTCTGTGCAGTACTGTCTTCTCCTCGGGCGCCAGCAGGGAGTAACTCCAATCCAGCGCGGCGCGAAGCGTCTGCTGGCGAGTCGGCGCATTTCGAAGTCCACCGCCCGGCAGTGGAAGGCGGTTCGAAAGGCGTGTTTCAAGTCCCCGAACACCAAGGAAAGGCACTCGCGAAGCGGCTAGTTCGATAGCCAGCGGCAAGCCGTCCAAGTGTCGACAAAGCGAGATGACCGAGGCGATTGTATTCTCGTCAAGCCTGAATCGTCGGTCCGCTGCTTTCGCGACCTCGGCAAACAATCTGACGGCGCCAAAGCATTCAGCCTCGGCAAGCGAGGCCTTCGAGTCGGGTATGGACAAGGGCTCGAGCCTGAAGAGGTGCTCGCCCGTCAGCTTTAGCGCAGCTTGACTCGTCACGAGAATCTGGACGCCTTGGGCGCGATGCAGAATCTCGTTCGCTAGGTGTGCCACCGCTTCGACGAGGTGCTCCGCGTTGTCGATCACAAGTAGTGCACGCGTCGATTCAATGGCATTGGCAAACGCGCGAACGCAGACCATGCTTCCTGCCGAGACGAGATCGAATGCGCGGGCGACAACCTGCAGAAGCAGAACGGCGTCGCGGACAGGCGATGCGTCGACCCAGACCACCCCGTGGCGACACGTCGGCTTTCGACGATGGGCAGCCGCCACGGCAACGGTCGTCTTGCCGATTCCGCCGGCGCCCAGGACAGTGATCAACCGTTCCTCGGCGAGTAACGCGTCGAGTGTGACCAGATCATCCTCGCGGCCCACCAGACGAGTTGGCAATGGCGGAATCAGGCCGGTCGAGCCGGACTGCTCATTCATGACAAGAACGTCTGCAGGGTCCGAAGGAGCCAATGCGAAACGGTATCCACGGCCAGGAACGGTCACGAGCGCCTGTCTGCCCAGCAGCTTGCGTATTGCGTGCACCTGCACATCCAGGTTGCCCTCTTCGACGACGCGGCTGCCCCAGACAGCCTCATACAGTTCGGCTCGAGGAACGACACGACCGCGACGATCCATCAGTGCAATGAGCAGATCGAACGCTCGGCCACGGAGTGATGAGGCGATCCCATCGATCAGCACGAGCCGCTCGTCGGGGCGAATCTCCAAAGTACCGAACCGGTAATGGACGCTCATCGGATTCCCCTGCGGACTGTCAACTTGACGCCGGAAATAAAGAACGTTGAAGGCTCATTTTAAGCATCGTTAAGGACATCGATGCAGGCGAAACGGAGACTGCGAAGTCACACCATCGCCGTCGTCGACCGATCGTCGAAACGCTCCGAACGTTGGCGGATCGGCAAACCTGCTTGCCGGCGCGCAGAAACAACGTTCTGCCTGGATGCGGCTGGTCCACTTCAGGTAATCGAGATGCGATCCGGCCGGACCGGTTCGGCGGCGTCAGTTGGTTTCCAATCGCAAACCAATGATCTTGTCATCCCCAGAACTTGTGGAAGGAAACTGGTGCAAGCGGCAGCGGTTGGCGTTAGATTCCTGCGCGGCCTGACGACATGGCACCGCACGGGGACTTGGTTGCGATTCTTTTCATCATCGAGGGGGCAGCATGGACAACGTTGAACGATTGAAAAAACTCTACGAAGCGTTTGATCGGGGCGATGTGGCAACCGTTCTTGCGGCGATGAGTCCGGACATCATTTGGCAAGAGGCGGAGAGCAACCCCTACAGACCGAGTGGCGAGGCGTTCGTCGGGCCCGAGGCCATCCTGACCGGTGTGTTCATGAGACTGGGTGCCGACTGGGACGGTTTCACCATCCATCGGAATCGATTTCATGACGCTGGCGACAGCATTGCCGTCGAGGGCCGGTACACGGGAACGTGGAAGGCAACCGGCAAGCGCATCGACGTTCAGATCTGCCACTTCTGGGACATGAAGAATGGCCAGCTGACCAGGTTCCAGCAATACGCCGACACGGCGAAGCTTCAGGAGATCATGCAAGCCGGCTAGGGCGGACAGGCGAGTGGACCCCATCGATTCCGGGTCACCCGATCGATGATCGGATTCGATTCGCTCAGCTGTCGGGCAAAGTCACACCGGCCCGGCCGGCAGC
>JBGSTN010000669.1:0-2707 GCA_041736455.1 Burkholderiaceae bacterium
CACCTGGTTCGCGGGCGCCTGGCTGGGATACGGGTTTCATGAGGACGGTCTCGTTTCCGGCTACGCGGCCGCGGCGAGCATCGAGTCGCTGAGCGCGGCGAATACGCTGCGACTGGCGGCATGAGCGACGCGGCCATCGTGGCGGGCTGGACTCTCGCCTTCGGCGAGATCCGTCACGCACGGCATGGCGCCGTCCGACATGCGTTTCGATACGACGCATTCTTCGTAGCCGGACCGGCCGACGCGCTCGACGGTTCCGCGTCGGGCAACTGGCTGTTCGGCATCAATCGTCGCGCGTTGCTGTCGTTCCATGAGCGCGACCATGGCGACGGCCGCGGTGTGAAGGAATGGCTGCATGAATTGCTCGAGACGGCTGGCATTGCCGGCGTGACGCACATCCGCTACGAAGGTTTCACACGTGTGCTCGGTTATGCATTCAAGCCGGTCAGTTTCTGGCATTGCGCACGCGACGACGGCGCGACGCTGGCGATCGTGGCCGAGGTCAACAACACCTTCGGTGAACGCCACTGTTATCTGTTGACGGCGCCGGACCTGCAGCCGCTGCGCTCTGGCCAGACATTGAGCGCCCGCAAACAGTTCCACGTATCACCTTTCTTCGCCGTTCAAGGCGCCTATCGGTTTCGCTTCATGACCCGAGACGAGCGATCGGTGATGCGGATCGACCACGTCAGTGACGATTCGCCATCGGCCGCGGTCTTGCTGGCCACGAGCATGAGCGGGGTGCACCGCCCGGCGGACCATGCCGCCGCTGCGCATGCCCTCCTGCACTACCCGTTCTTCACGCTCTCCGTGATCGCGCGCATTCATTGGCACGCGTTGCGCCTGATCGCCAAGCGTGTGCGTTTCTTCACCAAGCCGCTGCCTCCGGTTCACAGCATCACGCCCGGGCATCCTGCATCAACCGATCAATCCTGACCGACCGACCCATGAGTTCGACTGCAGCCCTGCCGGGCACCTCTCGCCGCCGATCAGCCGCCATGCCGCGCAAGGCGCGCCGCGTGCTGCGACTTCTGGAGCGCATCCAGGGTGGCGCACTGACAGTGCATACGCCCACTGGCGAAACGCTCCGCTTCGGCTCCGGCAAGCACCGCGGAACGATCGAATTGCGCAACTGGAACGTGTTCGGCGACACGATTCGGTCGGGTGACATCGGCTTTGCCGAAGGCTTCATGCGCGGCGACTGGACCACAGACGACCTGCCCGGCCTGCTGGAGTTGCTGATCGCCAATCGCAATCGTCTGGAACGGATCGTCTACGGCACGACCCTCGGCCGCTTCGCCCACCGCGTGCGCCATCTGTTCAATCGGAATTCGCGCACCGGCGCGCGACGCAACATTCAGGCCCATTACGATCTGGGCAATTCGTTCTATGCGCTCTGGCTCGATCGCGGAATGACCTACTCGAGTGCGTTGTTCGACGGCACCGGCGAGCAGACCCTGGAGCAGGCACAGGCGCGCAAGATCGAACGCGCGCTCGGTCAACTGGCACTGCCCGCCGACGCGAGCCTGCTCGAGATCGGCTGCGGATGGGGCAGCCTCGCCGAGGCCGCAGACGGCGTCGGCATCAGGTATCGCGGTCTCACCCTGTCCGACGAGCAACTGGATTGGGCGAAGCGGCGACTGGGCGAATCGTCACGTTGCGAGTTCGTGCTGCAGGACTATCGCGACGAACAGGGCCAGTTCGATGCGATCGTGTCGATCGAAATGTTCGAGGCGGTCGGTGAAGCGTATTGGCGCAGCTATTTCGAAGCCATCAAGCGGTGTCTGAAACCCGGTGGCCGGGCCGTGGTGCAAACGATCACGATCGCCGACGAACTGTTCGAGCGCTACCGCTCGGGCACGGACTTCATTCAGCAGTACGTGTTTCCCGGTGGGATGCTGCCCTCGCCGCAGGTCTTTCGTCGCGAAGCCGCTCGCAATGGCCTGAAGGTCGTGGACACGTTTGCGTTCGGGTCGGACTATGCACGCACGCTGGCCCTCTGGCGCGATCGACTGACGGCAGCCGACGCCCAGGTGCGATCGCTTGCATTCGACGATGCCTTCATGCGCACCTGGTTCTTCTATCTTGCGTACTGCGAGGCGGCATTCGCGCAGAAGAACACCGACGTGATCCAGTTCACGTTGACCCATGCATGACAGGCGTTCGTGGCGGACACGCAGCGGCGCCCTCGCTGCGGGTCTGCTGCTGAGCCTTGCCGGAACGCCGGCACACGCGGACAACATCGCGGGGCGCTCAGTGGATGCGGGCAGCGTGCCGGGGCAGCACGTGCCGATGGTGGCCGGTGTTCCGACGCCGCTGCTCGCAGGTGCGGGAACCTTTCGCTGGTTCGGGTTGCGGATCTATGACGCCCGACTGTGGGTCGACCCGACGCGTTTCGATATCGAACGGCCGACGGTCGGACCGCTTGCGCTCGAGCTCCGGTACGCGAGGTCGCTGGCAGGCCAACGAATCGCCGAGACCAGCACGGCTCAGATCAAGGCACTCGATGGCGCGACGGACGACCAGCTCGCGCGCTGGGACGAGCAGATGAAAACGATCTTTCCCGATGTCAAAGAGGGTGATCGCCTCGTGGGCCTGTTGACAGCAGACGGCAAGACGCGCTTCGTCCTGAACGGCGAACCGATCGGCGACATCGACGAGCCCGCGTTCGGCCAGGCATTCTTTGCCGTGTGGCTGGACGAGCGCA
>JBGSTN010000699.1:0-4505 GCA_041736455.1 Burkholderiaceae bacterium
TGCTTGTCGCTGCCATGGCTTGGGCGGTGGGAAGTCTCGGCCACGCCATGGGGGCTCGGCCGGACTCTGTGATGCCGTGGTGGTTCTGTTTCCTCGTTCTGACGATCGCCGCCGAGCGCCTCGAGATGACGCGCCTGATGCGTCGGCGCTTGGGTGCGTCGAGAGTGCTCTACGGATGCTTCGCTGCGCTGTTGCTGGGTGCAGCGGTTTCGGCCTCCTCGTCGGCAAGGGGCGGCGTGTTGTACGGTCTTTCGCTGCTCGTCCTCGCCACCTGGCTGATCGCCTTCGATATCGCCTGGCGCACCGTCGTCGGCTCGGCCATTGCGTGGCGACTCAGGTACTCACGGCCTCCAGTGAAGCGACTCCATGGCGTTGCTATAAAGAATTGACGATTCGCCGTGCGCCATTTGCGACAGACGTGGATCGACAGACGCTCGAAAAGCAGGCACGATTGGCTCGAAGTTCGTCGCGGCAACCCCAGAAATGGTCCGGTCATACGAGCGACAGAAGTCCAACGACACGCCGGCTGGCCGCTCAAGTTCTGTTGATTGGCGCCGATAGCAGATGAATGTCGCTTCGCTCGGCTGCGACGGAACAACCGCTGCGCACCAGGACGCGCCATCGACGAGTTGCTCTCGCGTCCGTTTCGATCGACCTGCCCCGGCCCGCTGCCATGAGCCTGCGTTCCCGACTTCTGAGCCTGGTACTGCTGGCCACCCTGCTGCCAGCCTCAATTCTCGGTTGGCGTTTCCTGCAGGAGAGCGAAGAGGAAATCGCCGCCGCGGTGCGCAACCTCGCCATCTCTTCCAACAACGTGGGGGCGGCGCTAGACCAGCGGGTCCAGGGGACCGCGCAATTGCACTACGGTCTGGCGCACTCGCGGCTCCTCGACAGCGCCGAAAGGGTTGCCTGTTCCGCCCACCTGTCTACGGTGCGCGAGGCCTACCGGCAGTACACCGGCATCGTGACGGTGCTGCCCGATGGGCAATTGCACTGCGACTCGTTGCAAAGTGGACGCATCGTGAACCTGTCCGACCGCGACTACTTCAAGCGTGCGCTGGCTGGGGCGACAGGCATCCTGACGGAACCGGTCTTCGGGCGGCTGACGGGCAACGCAGTGCTGCAGGTGGTCTATCCGGCGCGCTCCGACACCGGAGCACTTCGATTCTTGCTGGTGGCTTCGCTGAGCTTCGAGAGCTTCGCCCACGACGCCAGGCAACAGACGCTGCTCGAGGCGGCAGAGTTGCTGCTGCTTGACGAGAAGGGAACCGTGATGGCATGGACGGGCGTGAACGAGGTCCTGCCCGAACCGGGCACGTCCATGTCAGACACGCCTCTCTTCGCCCTTGCGAAAGCGGGCGGCACGGGCGAGATCGTCGGCCTCGACGGCCTGCCGCGTGTCTGGGCCGTGGCGGACTCTCCGACGACGCGGGCGGCTGGTGTTCACGTATTGCTGGGTCAGCCGCACCAGGTGCTGGTGGCCACTTCGAAGCTGCATCTGCGCCAGGGTCTGCTCGTCCTGACCGGCGCGGCGCTGGTGCTGTTTGCTGGTGTCTGGTGGCTGGCTGAATGGGGAATTCGGCGCCCGTTGGCGCGCATCACATCGATGGTTCGTGACCTCGGCCGAGGCGACATGAAAGCGCGCATCGCCCAGCCCTATGCGCGCGGTGAATTGGGCGGATTGATGTCCGCGCTCAACAGCATGGCGGGCTCGTTGGGTCAGCAACGCTCGGCAATCGAGGAACTCACCCGGCACCTGCGCGAGGCACACAGTCGAGAAATCTCGGATCGCCTGACGAACGAACAACAATTGACCCGCATGGCCAACTTCGACGGTCTGACCGGGCTGCCGAACCGAACGTTGTTTCGTGACCGTCTTCAGCAGGCCACCTTGCGTTCCCGTCGCTTCCCGCAACAGATGGCGCTGATGTTCCTCGACATCGACCGATTCAAGATCATCAACGACAGCCTGGGTCATGACATCGGCGATCAATTGCTGGTGGCCATCTCCCGTGTGCTGGTCGGATGCCTTCGCGACAGTGACTCGATCGCACGCAACGAGCAACCGGAGGCGACGGAAGAAGTCTTTCGTCTGGGCGGCGACGAATTCATGATCCTGGCCGAAGACGTCGACGGCACCGATGCGGCGGCCGTCGCGAGGCGCATCCTGGATGCGCTGGCGCGTCCGATCTACGTCGGCAAACATGAACTGTTCATCACGGCAAGTATCGGCATCACGATGAACCGTGACTCGAATGTCGATCTGGACGGGTTGATCAAACAGGCCGATCTGGCGATGTACCGGTCCAAGGAACTGGGGCGCGACACCTACTGCTTCTTCGAGGAAAGCATGAATCTGGCTGCCACGCAACGCCACGAACTCGAGGTGCGTCTTCGGCAGGCAGTGGAAAACGGCGATTTCCAGCTTCACTATCAACCCAAGGCGCATATGCATACCGGCGAGATCGTCGGTGTCGAGGCGCTGCTGCGTTGGCAGCCTCCCGGCGAGGCCCTGGTTGCGCCCGACCGGTTCATCGGCATCCTCGAAGAAACAGGACTGATCGTTCCAGTGGGTTCGTGGGTCCTGCGCGAAGCGTGCGGGCAGATGATGAAGTGGCAAGGAGAAGGCATGCGGCCGCTCCAGGTCGCCGTGAATGTGTCCGCCAGGCAGTTCCGGCACCCCGGATTGGTCCAGCAGATCGCGGAGGTGCTGCGGGAAACCGGCTTCGATCCGAAAATGCTGGAGATCGAACTCACCGAGAGCATGCTGATCGACGACTCGGAGATGGTCGTGCGAACGATGACCGAACTCCGCGGCATGGGCATCAGCGTCGCGATCGACGACTTCGGAACCGGCCAGTCGTCGTTGCGTTACCTCAAGTGCTTCAATATCAACACGCTCAAGATCGACCGCCACTTCGTCAACGACACGCCTGTGGATGCCGAAAACAGTGCGATTGCGATCGCCGTGATCTCGCTTGGTCATGGTCTGGGAATGAAGGTCGTCGCCGAAGGCGTCGAGACGCAGGAGCAGTTCGACTTCCTGTCCGCACACGGCTGCGACCTGATGCAAGGCTACCTGCTCAGCCGGCCTGTCGGGGCGGACGCCTTTGCCACCTGGTTCGATCGGCACGAAGTCCCGGCACCGAGGGTGTCCGCCTGATCTGATCGATTGATGGCCGGCCGATTCGGCGGTCGGCACCGATGATCATCGGCTCAAGACAGGAGCCTCTCATGGCCTCAGGTCTCATCGTTCGCCAACAGTTGCTGGCCACGATGGTGATGATGGGTATCAATCGCTTAGTCGTCACGAAAGGCAATATTCCGGCTCGCGTCGAATCGAAGGAATCGAAAGACCATGAAGACGAGCAAGATCGCAGAACTCGTTGAGCCGATGGCGGCGATGAACCTGCAGCGCAAGGGCGCGATCGTACGAGGCGGCGCGTTCGATCACGCGGGCCGGGTAAGGGTGGAGCGCATGCCCGGTTTCGACCTGGACCGGACGATTTTCGGCGGCCTGAAGGGAATTGCCCGCAAGTTCATGGAAGAGAAGCTTGCCAAGGAGCCGAGGTGGAACCGCGCGGCCGCGGCGGATATCGAAGCGGCCTTTTCTGCTGGCGAAGCGGCTCGTCCGGCACCCGTCATCGATCAGCGGCTGATCGACTTCATGGTCGAGGAGTGCGACTTCAGCATGGAGCACGCCGACGGCACGTTCCTCGAGCACCTCGTGTTCTGCCATCACTACGCAGCCCGCCATTATCCGGCGCACTCTCCGAACGTGGCCCTGCTCCATTCGATACTGGGCACCGCAACGAACACGTTTGCGATGGACGCGAGCAAGATCCCGAAACTCGAGGCGCTGCTGACGAGATTCGAAACGATTCACGTCGAAGCGTTCCCTTCGATCCTGCGGTTGCTCTACGACAATGGCCTGCTCGCGGCGCTGGCGAAGAACATGCATCGCATCGGCGAACTGAAGGCGTTGCACTGCCATCGAGTGATCGACAACGAACCGCTTGAGATCGACGCGGAGAACTTCTGGATCAACTTGAACTACCAGTTGATGCATTTTGTCGATTTCATGCCATGCGCAAACTGGCCGACGCATCGTGCCGACCCGTTATTCCAGATGTTCGAGAAGCTGTCGGGCCTGTTGGATCGCGCCGGCCAGCGTCAGGCGCAGGTCGACATTGCGTTCCCTCAAACAAGGTCGCCGCCGGTCGATGAAGTCCGCACGCTGTTCGGCCGGATCACCGGCCTGCTTCCTGGGGCAGTGACGCTGGGTCTTGCGCGCAGTTCGATCCGGCAATATTCCCGGAAGGCCGGTCACGATCTGAGCTACCGGCTCGAATGGGAGACCTGACCCCCATTCATCGTCCCGAATGGGAGACCTGACCCCCCACCATCGGCTTTCGCAATGGCACGGGCAGCAGGGCGCGCTCCGCCAGGGCGAATGCCCCTTGCAACGCCAGCGCCAGCAACGCGGCTGGCACTGCGCCGGCCAG
>JBGSTN010000731.1:0-3141 GCA_041736455.1 Burkholderiaceae bacterium
GCAAACCAAGCGCCCCCAACCAGATCGAACACCAGAGAAATCCCCCCGAACCGCCGCGGAGCGGGCTCCGCCCGTCCGCCGGCGGTGCCCCCCTTTCCACGGGGGGCGGAGCCAACGGCGACGGGGGGGTTGGCCCCACTATCCGGCGGTGCCCCCCTTTCCAAGGGGGGCGGAGCCGAAGGCGACGGGGGGGTTGGCACTATAATTCCCGCCGAATGTCGACCAGTCGTGTGAGCGCCCAGATGATCATCAGCACGATCGACAGCAGGATGACGGCGTTGGCCGCAGCCAGCGGAAATTGCAGGTAGGACGTCTGCACCTGGATCATCTTGCCGACCGACGCGATCTGCTGACCACCCATGACGCCGATCGTGACGAAATCGCCCATCACGATCGTGATGACGAAGATCGATCCAATGATGATCCCCGAGCGCGACAGCGGCACGACGACGTGCCACAACGTCTGCCAGCCGGACGCACCACTGTCGGCAGCGGCTTCCAGCAGTCGGCGATCGATGCGCATCATCGAGTTGAAGATGGGCACGATCATGAACATCGTGTAGAGGTGAACGAAAGCGACCACCACCGAGAAGCTGGAGAAAAGCAGCCAGTCGATCGGTTGATCGACGATGCCGAGTTGCATCAGCGTCTGGTTGACCAGGCCGTTGCGACCCAGCAATGGAATCCAGGCGATCATCCGGATGACGTTGGACGTCCAGAAAGGGATCGTGCAGATCACGAACAGCACCATCTGCGTCGTCGGCGAGGTCACATGAAACGCCAGGAAATAGGCGACCGCGAAGCCGACGATCAACGTGATGAGCCAGACCAGGAAACAGAACTTGAACGTGGAGATATAAGTGAGGAACGTCGTGCAGAGCGCGTCGAGGTCGCTGCAGCCCTCGAAGACGGCGATATAGTTCTTCACCGTCAGGTCCGGAATCATCTGGTATTCGTTGTAGTCCCAGAAGCTGACCAGCACGATAAGCGCCAGGGGAACCAGGAAGAACAGCACGAACACCGACGCCAGGGGCGAGGCCTGCCACAAGGCCACGCGCCCCGGCGTCGCACGCGCCGCCGGCACGGGTTCGGTCATGCGCTCACGCTGCCACGAATTCGTTCCATTTGCGGACCATGTAGTTGTTCTCGTCCATCACCGCGTTCCAGCAGGCGATGCCGCCCATGCGGGCCTGGTAGCTGCCACCATCGCGAACCGATCCCGTTTTCGCCAGGACGTCGCCCTTGGGACTCAGGATGTCCTGGCTCGCCGGCTTGCCTTCCATCCAGTAGGCCCATTCGTAGGGTTCCATCTTCGCCTGTGCGGTCTCGAGGACAGCGCTGTAATAGCCCTGGCGATTCAGGTAGGCACCCGCCCAGCCATCGAGGAACCAGTTGATGAACTCGTAGGCGCCGTCGAGCTTGCGGCCGCTGAGCGTCGCGGGTATGCCGAAGCCCGCTGCCCATGCGCGATAACCTTCCTTGAGCGGCTGGAAGACACAATCGATGCCTTTGGTCCGGACCGCGGTAACGGCTGGCGACCACATCGACTGGATGACGACTTCGCCCGAGGCCATCAGGTTGACCGATTCGTTGAAGTCCTTCCAGAGACTGCGGAACTGGCCCGCGCGCTTGGCCTCGATCAGCGTCTTGATCGTCAGATCGATTTCCGCTTTCGTCATGTTGCCCTTGTCGGGGTATTTGTGCTGACCGGTGGCCTCCACGACCATCGCCGCATCCATGATGCCGATCGACGGAATATTGAGGATCGCCGCACGACCCTTGAACTCGGGGTTGAGCAGCTCGGCCCAGGAATTGATCGGACGCTTGATCAGGTCGGGCCGGATGCCCAGCGTATCGGCGTTGTAGACGGTGGGGATCAGCGACATGTATTGCGTCGGACTCTTCGCGAAGTCCTTGGACTTTTCGCCTTCGAGAAAGATCACCTTCTTGGGCGCCGTGCCCTGGTCGCCGACGGCCTTGCCGCCCACGGTCCCCTCGGTGAACAACGTGGTGATCTTGCCGGCGTTCTTCACCCGTTTGGTGTCGATGCCCTTCAGATTGCCGGTCGGCACGATCTTCTTCAGCGAGAAATACTCGGTATCGATCAGATCGAAGCTGTTGGGTTGCGTCACCGCGCGCTTGGTCACGTCGTCGGTGGTCACGGCCACGTACTGGATCGCAATGCCGGTATCGGCTTCGAAGCGCTCGGCGATCATCTTGTCCTGGTTGACGGCCGTGCCGAGATAACGCAGCGTGATCTTTTCCTGGGCATGGATCGCCGGAAACACCCCGGTGGCCAGGATGCCGGCCGTGCCCTTGAGCAGCCCTCGCCGCGCGCGGCTTGCCGGCGCCATTTCCGCTCGACTGTCGGAATTTGTCCTGTCGATCATGGCCGCGTCGTTCGATTCTGCTTTGTCGATCATCTTTTGACTCCTCGGAGCGCCCCTTCGGGGCAGAGATTCGTTGAGACCTTCAATGGTCCAGCGGGTGGGCGTCTTCGACGCGCCACGCCAGTTGAACCGCTTCACCCACCACAAACGGACGGCGCAGGAACTGCGCTTCCGAAACCATCGCCGAATACTCGGCCGACGCACTCGCGCCACGCGGCGCATTCGGCGCGCTCAGACCCAGCAACACATAGCTGCCCTGGTACTCGACGTCGGTCACCATGACCGGACGGACACTTCGCGCAGGATCGATCGGTTCGGCGGCCGGGATCACCTCGACATGGTCGGTGCGCACGGCGATGAGGCCATGATCGGTGACGATCAGGTTGTGCCCGCCCATGAAGCGCGCGACGAATTCGCTTTCGGGCCGGTTGTAGACGACCCGTGGTGCACCCAATTGCTCGATGCGACCGTGATTCATCACCACCATCGTATCGGCCAGCGCCATCGCTTCTTCCTGCGAGTGGGTGACATGGATGAAGGTGAGGCCCAGCAGCTTCTGCCAGTGGCGCAATTCGGCACGCATCTGCAAACGCAGAAAGGGGTCGAGCGCCGACAATGGTTCATCGAGCAACAGCACGCGCGGCTCGGTGATCAGCGCCCGTGCCAGGGCGACGCGTTGTTGCTGCCCACCGGAAAGTTCGGCCGGCTTGCGTTGCGCCAGATGACCCATGGCGACCCGCTCGAGCAGGTC
>JBGSTN010000732.1:0-1741 GCA_041736455.1 Burkholderiaceae bacterium
GCAAACCAAGCGCCCCCAACCAGATCGAACACCAGAGAAATCCCCCCGAACCGCCGCGGAGCGGGCTCCGCCCGTCCGCCGGCGGTGCCCCCCTTTCCAAGGGGGGCGGAGCCGAAGGCGACGGGGGGGTTGGCTTCGTCATACATTGCCGAAGCTGGCCACCATCGATCCGACCAGCAGATGCCAGCCATCGGCGAGGACAAACAGCATCAGCTTGAACGGCAACGCAACGAGCACCGGTGACAGCATCATCATGCCCATCGACATCAGCACGCTCGCCACCACCATGTCGATGATCAGGAACGGAATGAAGACCAGAAAGCCGATCTGGAACGCCGTCTTCAGTTCGCTGACGACGAACGCAGGGATCATGATCCGCAACGGTGTTTCTTCGGCGGGGCGATCCTCGGGTTCGCGGGCGATCGTGGTGAACAGATCGAGGTCCGACTGGCGCGTCTGCACCAGCATGAATTTCCGGATCGCGACCGTGGCGAGCTCGCCGGCACGCGCCATGTCGATCTGCTGCGCAGCGTAGGGCTTGTAGGCGTCATCGTAGATCGTCTGGAGCGTCGGGCTCATCACGAAGAAAGTGAGGAAGAGCGACAAACCGATGATCACCTGGTTCGGGGGCGTCGATTGCAGGCCGAGCGCCTGGCGCATCAACGACAGCACTATCACGATACGCGTGAAGCTGGTCATCATCAGCACGATCGCAGGGATGAAAGAGAGCGCCGAGAAAAGCAGCAGTGTCTCGATGGAAACGGACCAGGTCGTCGCGCCGTTGCTCGCGGCCGTGCTGGTCAGGCTCAGTCCGCTGGGTGCAGTCTGCGCGAATGCCGAGTTCAGCCCGAACCACAACGTCAGGATCGCCAGGACGATCAGGATGCGACTTACGAGGTGGGCGTGTCGCGGAGGTCCGGAGGTGGTGCGCCGGCGTCGTCGGCGCGGTGACGGCTTCTTGCCTGCGGATTCAACGTGCGACATCGCGTGCCTCCGTCAGTACGTCCGCGAACGCGGGATTCTCCGGTACCTCGGCTCCCGGCTGCCAGGGAGCCGGGTCGGTGCCGGCCAGCGTCGTCAACAGGTTGATCGATTGGCCCGTCGCGCCGATCAGGAGGGTTTGCGTGCCCGCGCGAATCACCAGCAGCCGTTCGCGCGGCCCGATATGCAACGTCTCGAGCACAGCGAGGCTGCGCGTCGTGCCCGCACGCAGCCCGGTCAGTCGACGAACCAGCCAGGCGCCGGCCGGAATCATCGCCAGCACCGCCAGCAGCATCAGAATCGACCAGGCCGGATTCATGCCGGATGCCATCTTTCAGTTCCGGTTGAGGCGGCGAATTCGTTCGGACGGAGTGACGATGTCGGTGAGACGCACGCCGAACTTCTCGTTGACCACCACGACTTCGCCTTGCGCGATCAGGCAACCGTTGACGAGAACGTCCATCGGTTCGCCCGCCAGCGCATCGAGTTCGACGACCGAGCCCTGGGCGAGGTGCAGGATGTTCTTGATCGGAATGCGGGTGCGGCCGAGTTCGACCGTCAGCTGCACCGGGATATCCATCAGGATGCTCAGATCGCGGGCCTCGTCCGTCTTCTTGCCCGAGTCCGACAGGCTGGGGAAGAACTGATCGGTGCTCGCCGTTGCATTGACGGCGGTCGATTGCGTACCACCGGACTGGCGTGCCTTCGCCTCGGCGGCTTCGGCTGCGGCATGCCAGGCGGCCTCCTCGGCGGCAGCGGC
>JBGSTN010000741.1:0-5719 GCA_041736455.1 Burkholderiaceae bacterium
GCGGCCAACGCATCGCTGGTCAGACGCTTGGGCGTCGACCCCATCTCCGCCGCCGCTTCATTCAGGAAGTGGCGCGCGAGCATCGGAATGTCTTCGCGCCGCTCGCGCAGCGCGGGTAGCCGGATGCGGATCACGTTCAGGCGGTGAAAGAGGTCTTCGCGGAACAGTCCGCGCCGCACGCGTTCTTCGAGTGCCTGATGAGTCGCGGCAATCACGCGTACATCGGCGCGGATCGATTGCATGCCGCCGACGCGAGAGAACTCGCCATCCGACAGCACTCGCAACAGCCGGGTCTGGAGCTCGGCAGGCATATCGCCGATCTCGTCCAGGAACAGCGTCCCGCCCTCGGCCTGTTCGAAGCGACCCCGACGCTGCTGCTGCGCGCCGGTGAACGAGCCACGCTCGTGACCGAAGAGCTCCGATTCGAGCAGTTCATGCGGGATCGCCGCGGTGTTCAGTGCGACGAACGGTTTGGCCGCCCGCACGCTGTGCTTGTGCAACGCGTGCGCAACGAGTTCCTTGCCAGTGCCCGACTCACCGGTGATCAGCACGGTGACGGGCGAACTCGCGAGACGACCGATCGCGCGAAATACTTCCTGCATCGCCGGCGCATTGCCGAGCATGCCCATGCCGTCTTCGGCACTGACGGCCTTGGTCGCGGGGCGACCACCCTCCTCCACCGCGCGGCGGATGAGCTCGATCGCATTGGCCAGGTCGAAGGGTTTCGCAAGGTATTCGAATGCGCCATTGCGGAACGCAGAAACCGCGCTTTCGAGATCGGAGAAAGCCGTCATGATGATGACGGGCAATGTCGGATGCTGTTCGCGGATGTCGCGCAGCATTTCGATGCCGCTGATACCGGGCATTCGAATGTCCGAGACCAGCGCGCGTGGCTGGTCGGTCTGCAATGCCTGAAGACAGTCTGCCCCGCGCTCGAATGCACGGACCGCATATCCCTCGCGGATCAGTGCTCGCTCGAGAACCCAGCGAATCGATTGATCGTCATCGACGATCCAGACGCCATTCATTGAAATTCACCTCCTGCATGATGCCGGTCTGGACGGACACCGGGTAACCGACGGCTGACCATCAACGCGTTGCCGCCGATCGATGATTTGTCAGTGCTGCAAAGCCTGGTCCGGCCACGGAATGATCACGGTGAAGTCTGTTCGCCCAGGACGACTGTCGCACACAATGGTGCCGCCATGCTGTTGAACAAAAGACTGCGCCAGCGTCAAGCCCAACCCGGTGCCACCTTCCCGCCCTGACACCAGCGGGAGGAACACTCGGTCGCGAATCGATTCCGATATGCCGGGACCATTGTCGATGACATGCAATTCCAGTGCCAGTTTGTAGCGCTGGCGCGCAATCGTGACCTGGCGCGCGACGCGCGTGCGCAGATCTATCCGTCCATTGCCCTCGAGTGCCTGTGCGGCGTTTCGAGCGAGGTTCAATACGGCCTGAATCAGTTGCTCGCGGTCGCCCTGGATATGGGGCAACGACGTGTCGTAGTCGCGCACGACTTCGAGTCCGCTCGAGAATTCGGCGAGCAGCAGCGTGCGCACGCGCTCACAGACCTCGTGCACGTTGACTTGCGTCATGCGTGCTGCCTGACGGTGCGGAATGAGGAGTCGATCGACCAGTTGCGACAGACGATCGGCCTCCTTCACGATCACGCGTGCACCCTCGCACAGCGGCGAATCCCCGAGTTCGATCTCGAGCAACTGGGCCGCACCACGAATGCCACCGAGCGGGTTCTTCACTTCGTGAGCCAGATTGCGCAGCAGGTCACGATTTTCGGTGGCGAGTTCGAGCAGACGTTCGTCGCGCAAGGCTCGCATCCGCGTGTCGTTCTCCTGCAGTTCGATCAGCAACGCACCGCCCGACCGCCCGACGACGACGAGCGTGACGAGAAGATCGACCGAACCGTGTCCGGGAACGTCGGTCACGAGATCGATGCGCTTCTGGCCGAACTCGTCCGCGCGCGCCTGTTCGATCAGGCCGATCAACGGCCCCGCGTTCTGCACGATCCGATCGAGCTTCTCGCCCAGCGCGAATCGCGCCGATACGTCGAGGAGCTGCTCGGTCGCGGAATTGATGTATCTGATCCGGTCATCCGGATCGAGGATGATCACGCCGGTCGCCAGGAGATCCAGACCGATCAGTTGCGTCGGCTCCAGAGCAGCGTGAAACGGGTCGCGTGGATGCGGCCCGTCTGGTGCAGTCGGCTGCACCATAGGCGCGTCAGTCCTTGAGCACGTCGAGCTCGCGACGCAACGTATCGACATTGCTCTGATGGCTGGCAATGTCGGATCGCATTTTCTCGACGCGATCGAGGTACTTCTGATAGTTGCGCTCATCGCCGTTGCGCTCGGGCTGGCCGTTGTTGAACGACTCCCGCAGGCTCGCCAATCGGTCTTCCTCGCGCTTCAGTTCGTCCTGGAGGATGCGGGCTCGATCGCTGTCACGGGCCTTCTGGCTTTCGGCACTGACGGCCGGGAACGCATTGGCGGACTTGGCAGGTCCGGCGCCGGAACCACCGGCGCGCGGTTGTGCCGGTGCCGGGATCGTGGTGATGGTAGGCAGATCGATCTTCTGGCAACCTCGCGCCTTTTCGTCGGCGGGCGCGGAATTGCTGTATTCGACGACGCCGGAGGCGTTCTGGCATCGGTAGATGGGGCCGGCCGTCGCCTGGGCGCCGAGGGTCGTCAACAGAATCACCGTCAACGTGGCAGTCCGTGAGGCTGAGTGATCGGCACGAAGCAAGGATTGCATAATGGTCATGATTGAGCGGGCGCGATTGAGCTGGATCGGGCTTCCACTCTATCGCATCGACTTGCGCGCCGGTTCAACCTGGTCAGCCCAACCGTCGATCGCCTGACCGCTGACGGTCGGGCGGTCGATCGGCCTGCCGAAAAACAACAATGCAGCAAATGACGACCTGATCCGGCAATTGCCGGCACGTCCGGTTGTTCGACCCGAGTGCCGGCAACCCGGGCATCAGAGCGAGTAGTACATGTCGAACTCGACCGGATGCGGCGTCATCCGCATGCGCTGGACTTCGCCCATCTTCAGATCGATGAACGCATTGACGAGTTCGTCACTGAACACACCGCCGCGAGTCAGGAATTCGCGATCCGCATCCAGGCATTCCAGCGCCTGTTCGAGCGACGAACAAACGGTCGGGATCTTCGCGTCCTCTTCGGGCGGCAGATCGTAGAGGTTCTTGTCGGCAGCTTCGCCCGGATGGATCTTGTTCTGCACGCCATCCAGTCCGGCCATCAACAGGGCAGCGAAGGCCAGGTAGGGATTGGCCATGGGATCGGGGAAACGCGCTTCGATTCGGCGGCCTTTCGGATTCGACACGTAGGGAATACGGATCGAGGCCGAACGGTTGCGGGCCGAGTAGGCCAGCTTGACCGGTGCTTCGAAGTGAGGCACGAGACGCTTGTACGAATTCGTCGTCGGATTCGTGATCGCGTTGAGGGCGCGGGCGTGCTTGATGATGCCGCCGATGTAGAACAGGGCGAATTCCGACAGGCCGGCGTACTTGTCGCCGGAAAACAGGTTCTCCCCGCCCTTCCAGACCGACTGGTGCACGTGCATGCCCGAACCGTTGTCGCCGACGATCGGTTTCGGCATGAAAGTGACCGTCTTGCCGTAGCTATGGGCCACGTTCATGATCACGTACTTCATGCGCTGGTTCCAGTCTGCGCGTTGCACGAGATCGGAGAACTTGGTTCCGATTTCATTCTGGCCGGCGCCTGCGACCTCATGGTGGTGAACCTCGACCGGGATACCGAGTTGCTCGAGGATCATGCACATCTCGTTGCGGATATCCATGCACGAGTCGACCGGTGGCACGGGAAAGTAGCCGCCCTTCACCGCGGGCCGATGACCCAGGTTCCCGCCTTCGAGCTCCTTGCCGGTTGTCCAGCTAGCCTCTTCGCAATTGATCTTGTAGAACGAGCCCGACATGTCCGATGCCCAGGTCACGCTGTCGAAGATGAAGAATTCCGGCTCCGGACCGAAATAGGCGACATCACCCAGGCCGCTCGACTTCAGGTAGGCGTCGGCGCGCTTGGCGAGCGACCGCGGATCGCGGGAGTATCCCTTGCCATCCGACGGTTCGACGACATCACAAGTCATGATCAGCGTCGGTTCCTCGCGAAACGGATCCATGATCGCCGTGGCCGCATCGGGCATCAGCAGCATGTCGGAGGCCTCGATGCCCTTCCAACCGGCAATCGAAGATCCGTCGAATGCGTGGCCGTCACTGAACTTGTCTTCACCGAATGCCGAAACCGGCACCGACACGTGCTGCTCCTTGCCGATCGTGTCGGTGAAGCGGAAATCAACGAACTTGACTTCGTTGTCGGTGATCATTTTCATTACTTCTTTGGCGCTGGCCATCGAGTACTTCTCCTCGGATTGATCAAAGAACTTCAGATGCAACATCGGTCCACTGGCGCCATTGGCGGCGCGGACCGGCTTGTGATGCTGGCGACGTCTCGCTGAACACCCTACTGGTGGGCAAACGAGCGATTGTCGGGTTTTTCGCGCATCGTGAGCAAATCGTGTTGTTGAATCGGACACCTCCCGACGATCCGAGAAGACGTCCCTCGGATCGGCAATAAGCAGCATCCATGCCATTGAAGCGCCTGCGTGGAGACTGGCTAACGGCGCCGCGACCGCGGTCGGGAGCGGGCAGGCGGATGTCATGGAGCGCGGCGGTCGCGCGCCATCGTAGGGCGATACTGCCCCATATGAGGGCATTTGTCGCGATATACGTTGGGCGAGTCAATATTGACTCATATTGGTGCAGTTCCGAGAACGGCCGTCGACACGCCTGTGCCAGTCGCCCTGGACAGGGAATCAAGGAAGAAATCGCGCCTGCAGGTCGTTGAGAAAACGCAGACCCAGCGGGGTGGCGCGAAGAACCGTCGGGTCGGGATCGAGCAGGCCATCGTCGGCGGCTTTGGCAAGGCGATTGCCCACGACGGCCAGATTGAGCCCCGTTCGAGCCTCGAAAGTGTCCGTTGGCACCCCGTCGATCAGACGCAACGCATTGAGCATGAATTCGAAGGGCAAGTCCCGGCGCGTCAACACGCTGCGTTGATGGATCGCGTCACCGCGACTTGCCGCCTGCTGATACTGCGCAGGATGACGAATCCGGGTGAATCGTTCGATACGATCGTGAAACGTCAGCTTGCCGTGTGCGCCCGCACCGAGGCCGAGGTAATCGCCAAAGCGCCAGTAGTTGAGATTGTGTCGACACTGGTGTCCGGCACGCGCATACGCGCTGATCTCGTAGCGTGCGAGCCCGGCATCGTCCAGGCGCTGCTGGACACGCTCGGCCATGTCCGCGGCAAGATCGTCGTCGGGCAAGCCGGACGGCGGGCGGACGGCGAACTGCGTACCGCTTTCGATCGTCAGGTGATAACACGAGAGGTGCGGTGGCTGGTGCGCCAACGCGGCGCCCAGGTCTTCGTCGAGTTCCGCCAGAGTCTGCCCGGGCAACGCATACATGAGATCGATGTTGAACGTGCCGAAAACCTCGGAAGCCGTCTCG
Source organism: Burkholderiaceae bacterium (assembly GCA_041736455.1). Taxonomy (GTDB): domain Bacteria; phylum Pseudomonadota; class Gammaproteobacteria; order Burkholderiales; family Burkholderiaceae_E; genus JAUIAI01. The sequence continues at coordinate 5,573 of JBGSTN010000741.1, forward strand.
AGCGCCAGGTGTGCGGCACGTGCATCGTGAACCCGGCCGAGCAGTTTCAGCTTGCGGTCGTCGAAGCTCTGCACACCGACCGACAGCCTGGTGACGCCGGCGGCCGCAAACGCCGCGAAACGGGCACGCTCGAAGGTGCCCGGATTG
>JBGSTN010000750.1:0-9320 GCA_041736455.1 Burkholderiaceae bacterium
CGTCGAACCTGAAATCGTTCAATCGTCTATGGGCGCGCCGCCTGCTCACCGGCAACGCCGCCACGATGCTCGTGACCGACGGGCTGGAACGCGATGACTCTGGCGAGCTCGGCGCCGAGACCGCGCGGCTTGCCCGATTCAGCCACCAGCTCATCTGGCTGAACCCGCTGCTTCGCTTCGAGCAGTTCGAACCCCGAGCGGCTGGCATCCGCGCGATCATGCCGCACGTGGATCGGTTCCTGCCCATGCACAATCTTCGCAGTCTGGCCGATCTGGGCCGTGCGATCAGCGCGAGCCCACGATGACACTGCCAACCTTGAGGCGACTCCTTCGCGTGGCCATGCTGTCTGTGTCCGCAACGATTTCGGCTTGCGGGTCGATGTCGACCGCCGAGCCGGCGGCGAGCGCTCCGGCGTCTATCGTGCTGTTCGGCGAAGTGCACGACAACGCGGCGCAGCACGAGTTGCGACTGGCATGGGTCAGACGATGGCTCGAAAGCGGCGCGCGCCCGGTCATGTTGTTCGAACCGTTCGATCGCCAGCGCCAGTCATCGCTGGATGAGGCACTCGCGCGAAGCGGCGGCACCACGAGCGACGACGTGATCCTCGCGGGCAGCGGCGCCCCGGCCAGCGAAATCCGTGGCTGGCATTGGCCGTACTACGCGCCGCTGATTCAGCTGGCGCTGCAGTATCGACTTCCGATTCTTGCAGCGAACGTGTCGCGTGAGGAAACGCGCCAGATCATTCGTTCCGGGCTCGCCGCCGCGGGATTCCGTGACGACGTACCCGCCGACATCATGCAGGCACAGTCGTCGTCGATCGAACAAAGTCACTGCGGGATGATCGACGCGGCGATGGCGCAACGCATGGCCAGTGCCCAGGTGGCCCGTGATCAGTTCATGGCGCAACTGGTCGAGAGCAACGCGCGGCGCGACGTGCTGCTCATTGCGGGCAATGGCCACGTGCGTCGCGACATCGGAGTACCGCGGTGGCTGTCACCTGCCACCCGCGAGCGTACGCAGGTCATCGGCATGATCGAACGCTCCGGTTCGGCCGGGGCCGAACCGACGGGCGCGTTCTCGCAGGTCTACACCACCGAGCCGCATCCGCGTGAAGATCCCTGCAATGCGATGCGCGCAGCCCCCAGACGCAGCTGACCACTCACGACGCGATCCTGATCGACTTACCGATCGACCCTGACCGACTCACGGAACGGCCCTGGCAGCGTTAGTCATCGATCCTGACCGGCTCACCGATCGACCATCACTGGCCAGGGGTTGGCGATGAGGCGATGGCACAATGCCGGTGGGCCGGGGAGAACGCCACTGCGGGCAGAAAGGCGCCGCCGGGATGCCAGCGCAGCCGCTGACCCTTGGTCAACGCCAGTCGCCCGATGCTTCCTGCCTGGACTTCGAGGCTGTGACGCGCGCCGGCTGCCCCCGCGATGCGCCATGGTTGAATTTCAGGCGCAAGACCGACCACCACGCCGCATTGATCCATGAACAGCACATCGATGGTCAGTCGCATGGCCATCGTATGGATGTGGTGACATGGTGTCAAAAGCAGGCCTTCGTCGGCGCCCAGACCCACGCGCCCGTGCAAACCCCGCAATCGGCCGATAAAGGTGGTCGCGTGGATCACGCGGGTGAACAGCGGCACCGCGTCGCGATACACGATGAGGCAGTGGCGTGATTTCACCATCCGTTCGTTGCCAGGATCGATCGAACCGCGAGCATCGTCGAACCGAAGACGCTGGGCAAGGCGTCCGGATGTACTAGGAGCTCCGGGTCACCCGATCGGCGAAGGTTCTGTACTGTACCCGACTCGGGCCGGGCCTCCCGCTCGGCACCCGGATGCGATCGATGGGCGAAGCCGCACGCGGCGACCACCTTGCTGAAATTTGCGACCTTGCTGAAATTTGCTTATGGAGGCAGAACGCGCAATCGACGACCATAAGGTAGTCCACCAACGACCCGCACTCGACCCATGCCATCCTCCGCATTGCCTATGCATTGCCAGCGCGATCTGTTCTCGATTCCTGAAGGACATTGCTACCTGAACAGTGCGTTCATGGGGCCATTGCCTCGAACTGTCGAACAGGCGGGAATGGCGGCACTCGCCGCTCGTGCTTCGCCCATCGCGATGCAGCCGTCGGACTTCTTCGAGCCTGCCGAACGCACGCGCAAGCTCTGCGCGCTGCTGGTCAACGCCGATCCTGAACGCGTCGCTTTCGTTCCGACGGTAGCCTACGGGATGGCTATCGTTGCCAGGAATCTGTTGCCCCGAGCCGGGCAGAATGTCGTCGTTCCCGGCGACCTGTTTCCGAGCACGGTCTACGCATTGCGCAACTGGAGAAGTCGCGGTGTCGAGATCCGCACGGTGCGTGCACCCGAGGCGCCATGGCGTTCACAGCTAGCGGGCGATAGCCGGGCCGCCCGGTGGAACGAAGCCATGGTGCAGGCAATCGACGCCGGCACTGCACTGGTCGCCGTCGAGCCGGCACACTGGACGGATGGGACCCTCTTCGATCTGGAGCGCATCGGCAGACGTTGCCGCGAAGTGGATGCTGCCTTTATCGTGGACGCCACTCAGACCGTCGGCGCGATGCCCTTCGATTGGCAGAGCGTACAGCCCGATGCTTTAGTCGTGCACAGCTACAAGTCGATGTTGTCGAATTACGGCCTCGGTTTCGCGGTATTCAGCGACCGGTTTCTTCAGGCCAGCCCGTTGGAGGAAAGTTGGTTGACGCGAGACGGGAGCGAAGATTTCTCTCGTCTGGTCGAGTATGAAGACGGTTACGCGCCGGGGATGCGACGCTTCGATACCAGCCTGCGCGCGAACCCCACCTTGATCGCCATGCTGGAAGTGGCATGCGGGCTCTTGATCGACTGGCAGCCGGGCCGGATCCGCGACTACCTGCTGCGGATCGAGCGCGGTTCCGTCGATCGCCTGCGCGCGATAGGGTTCGACGTTGCAGACGAGGCCGAACGAAGCGCGAATCTCTTCGGTGTGAAGTTGCCGGTCGACCTGGAACCCGAGGTGTGCCGACAGTACCTCGTTCAGCAACGGATCCACGTATCGGTGCGAGGCAGTGCAATACGCGTTTCACCGCATGTCTACAACGATGAGCAGGACCTCGAGCGACTGACGGATGCACTTGCCCGATTGGTGTCCAGCCCGTCGGCGCGGCGATAGGCGTGGACGGGAGCGAAACGAGCGTCGCTCGATACATTGCGCAACCGATCGAGTGGACCGCGCAACGAGAACGCGTGCGGCATGCGATTCGCTGATTCAGCCGACCGATATTGCCGGCAGGCGCTTCGAAGCGACGGGCTGGTCGGCTGGAAGCATCATGCCCCGGACCCGGCCCCTGGCCGCACGACATCACGCAGCGGCTCGCCGTGCTGCAGCCGGCGCAGGTTCTCGACGATCATGTCCCAGCGTCGGTCCATCATCTGTTCGGTCCACTGCGATGAATGGGGCGTCATCATCACGTTCGGCAGTTCGTGGAAGGGCATCGCCGAACCACGAGGGTTCGGATCGACTGCGTCGGGATAGCGCCACCACACGTCGATGACCGCACCAGCGATCACCTGCTTCGTCAATGCCTCGTAGAGTGCGCGCTCGTCGATGACCGGCCCTCGTGCGAGGTTGATGATCACCGCGTCGGGCTTCATCTTCGCGAAACGTGTCGCGTCGAACAGGCCGGTCGTTTCCGGAACCAGCGCAATGCACAGGATCACGAAGTCGCACTCCGCAACGCAGGCGTCGAGTTGCGCGAGCGGGTAGAAGTGCGCGAGCGACGTGATGTCGGACGGCGCTTTTCGCGCGCAGCCGACGACTCGCACACCCATCGCCTGCAGCCGGTCTGCGATCTCGCGACCCATGTGCCCGAGGCCGATCACGCCGACCGTCTTGCTGTTCAACTCCTGGCGAAACGGTCCGCCGACCGAACCGCTCCACGCCCACGAACCACCGCGAAAACTGTTCTCCACCTCGCGCCATCGATGGGTCCACATCAGCATCGTCATCAGCGCGTATTCGGCCGCCGCACGTACATGGCCGAACGCATTGCAGACGGTCGTGGCAGCGGGGAGGCAGGCGAGGTCGATCCGCTCCCATCCCGCGCCCTGCACCTGGACGAGGCGTAGCGCCGTGGCACTCGTGGCCGGATACGGGAACGCCATCGTGACCGCGGCATCGGCGCCTGCAATCGCGGCATGGCGCTCGCCGTCAGATGCGTCGTTGGGCACGCAGGTCACCTTGAACGGGAATTTCGCCTTGGCCTCGAGTCGATGAAGGTTGGCGACGACGCCATCGCCGAGCAGAACCACGTTCAATGCCTGTTCGCCCATTACAGATCCTTCGCGGTGGTGATGCGCCGATGGAAATCCGGGCGCTTGTCGAGGTCCGGCCGCAGCTCGACGCCATGGCCGGGTTTGTCCATCACGGTGATCCGGCCGTCTGCGACCGGTGGCAGGTCGCAGACGACGTCGCCATACCAGCCATAGTAGAACGCACGCACGATCTCCTGCACGAAGCAGTTCGGCACGTGCATGGCCAGGTGCGTCGACGCGGTCAGCACCACCGGCCCCGTGCAGTCGTGAAACGCTACCGGCACCTTGTATGTCTGCGCCAGCGTCGCGATCTTGCGTGCCTCGGATACGCCCCCGCACCATGCCATGTCCATGATGACGAGACTCAGCGCATTCAGGTCGAGCAGATATCGGTAGTCGGCGGCCATGCCGCGCGTTTCGCCCACTGCGATCGGCGCGCGCGTCGATCGCGCAACCTCGCCGATCGCATCCATGTGATCCATCATGACCGGATCTTCTACCCAGAGCAATTCGTAAGGTTCGAGCGCGCGTGCGATGCGAACCGCCTGCGGGCGGTTCCACATCGAATGAAGCTCGCACATCACATCCATGCGGTCGCCGACGGCGCGTCGGATCTTTTCGAACGGCTCGAGCGCCTTCTTCAGATCCTCGTTCGACAGATACTGGCCATGGCTCTGTTCGGCCGCATAGTCGAACGGCCAGATCTTCATCGCGTCGATGCCCATGTCGAGCAGGCTCAACGCCACTTCGTCGGCGCGTTCGAGGAATCCCTGCAAATCCTCGTACTGGCCTTTCCTTGCACTCAGGCCGAAGTTGTCGGTGCCCTGTGTCGGCCTGGTCTGCACATAGCTGTAACCGGCGCAGGTGTTGTAGACACGTACCGAGTCCTTCACGCGCCCACCGAGCAGGTCGCACAGAGGCAGGTCGACCGACTTGGCGAGCAGGTCCCACAGGGCGATGTCGACCGACGACCGCCCGCGGGTTTCGGCGCTGCTGCCCACGAAGCCCACGTAGCCGGTCAGGTGCAGTTGATGTCGCTCGATGTTGCGCGGATCCTTTCCGATCAGATAGGGCGCGATCATCTGATGCACGTGAGCCTCGGCCGAGTGCGAGCCGTAGAAGGTCTCGCCCAGCCCCGTCAGGCCTTCATCGGTGTGGACCCGGGTCCAGAGAATGTTCGGCAGCGCGTCGAGCCGGACGGTTTCGAGTGCGGTGACCTTCATCGGTGGGGCCTCGCGGTGAGCAGTCCAGGTGGACGCAGATCCGGCGTGAAAGCTCGCCGGCGATCGTGGAACCGGCCTCTGTCGATGCGGCTTGCCGGGCCGATCGCACTGGGGACGCCGGAATGGATGACGGACCGGACGGCCCGACCGGACGCTGATCGCTTTGCTTTGCCGGGCCATGTCTCTCCTGATATGCTACTTCAGGAACTAACAGGGCGAGCAGGCCCCGCCACTCGGCGGAGCCTGGCCGAACGAATTCGAAGAGGAGAGACACCGTGGACAGGAGACGAGCCACGCAGTTGATCGGGGGCGTGATCGGCGTCGGTGCAACCGGCCGCGCGCCCGCATTCGCGCAAGGCCGTCGGCTCTTCGCCAATGTCGCATCCGTGTATCCACCCGATTCGCCGACCGACCTCGCACTCACGAAGTTCCGGGACCTGGTCGCGCAACGTACGAACGGCCGCATCGAGATCGTGGTTCGCAAGGCCGGCACGATGGGCGACGAGCGCCAGACCTTCGAAATGCTCTCCCAAGGCGCGGTCGAGTTCGGTGCGTTGGGAACGGGTGACGTTGCGGCCTTCTTTCCGCGTCTGTTCGTCTCCGAAATTCCGTACCTCTTTTCGAGCCAGGAAGATTTCTGGAGTTTCTGGCGCGGTCCTGGTCGCGAATTGTCGGCGAAGATCGAGAAGGATCGTGGCGTTCGCACGGTCGGCATCATGTACCGCGGCGCCCGTTACCTGACGTGCAATCAACCGGTGCGCTCGGTCGGCGATGTGCGAGGCATGCGGATGCGCCTGCCGCCGATCAAGGCCTGGTTCAAGGTCTGGGAAAGCCTGGGTGCGCTGCCGGCTTCGATCTCCTTCGGCGAAACCTACATGGCCCTGAAGACGGGTGTCGTGGCGGCGCAGGAGAACCCACCGGAAACCATTCTCGCCTACCGGTTCTTCGAAGCGCAGCGGTTCCTCGTGCAGACCGAACACGTGCACGGCGCATCACGGCTGATGGCGTCGGCCAGATGGCTGGAGACCGTATCGAAGGAGGACCAGGAACTGCTGACGCAGGCCATCGACGAGGCCGTCGAACTCGCCAATGGCATCACGCACGACGGCGACACACCCATGGTCAGGAAGTTGCAGGGCCTGGGCATGACACTGGTCACCGTCGACAAGAATGAATTCCGCGAAGCGGTCCGTCCCGCCGTCGAGGTCATGGCGCGTACCGATTTCGACCCGGCGTTCTACCAGAAGGTGCGCGCGACACTAAGCTGAGCAGCATCGAGTTGGTCGCGCCGCGCGCGTTCGGCGCGACGGCGACGCGGGCCGCCCCGCCTGCACCGGAGACGACAGCCCTTGAAGTCACTGCTCGAGAAGCTCAACGCACTGGTGCTGTTCGCCCTGTTCGGTGTCGTCGCCGCGGCCGTGGGGTTCCGCACCCTCCTCGGCATGCCTGCATCCTGGTCCGAGGAACTGGGTCAATACGCGTTCATTTTTCTCGTGTTCATCGGCTCTGCCGCAGCGATGCTGGACGGCTCGCACATCGCCATCACGACGTTCGTCGACCGCTGCGGCCCTCGTGGCAGGCGCAACTGCAGGCTGCTGCAGCGCTCGCTGGCGATCCCGTTCCTGATCGTGTTCGCCTATGGCGCGTGGTCGAACGTCGACTCGAACTGGGGGCTCGAGTCACCGACGGTCGCCTGGATGAACGTCGGCTACATGTACCTGTGCGTGATGCTGGCGTCGCTGGTCATGTGCGGTTGTCTCGTGCGGCCACTGCTGCGTGATCTGCGCCATGATCCAATCGGGGCGGATCCCGACGAGGCGTCTCCGCCCCCATGATGGTCGCCGTGCTGGTCGTCGGCCTAGCCGCCTTGTTGCTGATCGGCGTACCGATCGCCCTGGCGCTGGGCATGTCCGCGGCGGCCGCGCTTGTCGTCTCGGGGCTGCCGTTCCAGGCCTCGATCCTGTCGATGCGCTCGCAATTCGGCCTGCAGAACTTCGTGCTGCTGGGCATTCCGCTGTTCATCCTCGCGGCCAAGCTGATGAATCGTGCCGGCATCACGCACCGGATCTTCCGCTTCGCCAACACGCTGGTGGGCTTTCTGCCGGGTGGCCTGGCGCAGTCGAATGTCGTCGCCAGCCTGATCTTCTCGGGGATGTCGGGCGCGGCAGTCGTCGATGCCTCCGGTCTCGGTCAGATCGAGTTGGACGCGATGACGAAGGCCGGCTACCCGAAGCGATTCAGCGTCGCAGTCACCGCCGCATCATCGATCATCGGGCCGATCTTCCCGCCCTCCGTGCCGATGATCGTGTTCTCGTTCATCTCCGGTGTGTCGGTCGGGCGACTCTTCCTGGGCGGGGTGGTACCCGGCCTGCTGATGACCATCGCCCTGATGGTAATGGTCAGCTGGATGGCCCGGCGATCGAATTATCCGCGCGAACCTTTTCCAGGCCTCGCGACCGCAGCGAAACATCTGGCCGACGCGCTGCTGCCACTGATGATGCCGGTGATCCTCCTCGGTGGCATCTGGACCGGCATGTTCACACCGACCGAATCGGCGGCAATGGCCGTCGCGTATGCACTGCTCATCGGAATCTTCGTACTGCGCGAACTGGGTCCGCGCGAACTGGTCGCGGTATTCATCGACGCGGCCCGCGAAACCGCGGTGATCGGCTTCGTGATCGCCATGTCGTCGCTGTTCGGCTGGGTGCTGATGCGATCGGGGTTCACGGCCCAGATCGCGGCGATGCTGTTGTCGATCACGAACGATCCGCTGATCATGCTGTTGCTGATCAACGCGCTGCTGCTGGTCGTGGGCAGCGTGCTGGATTCGACCGTCGCTTTGCTGATCCTGACGCCGATCCTGCTGCCGGTGGTATCGTTGGTTGGCGTGGACCCGGTTCACTTCGGTGTGATGATGGTGCTCAATCTGATGATCGGCCTGATGACGCCTCCTTTCGGCATGATCCTGTTCGTGCTTGGCCATGTCGCGGAAATGCCTTTCGAAGACGTCGTGAAGGCGACGTTGCCGTTCCTCGTGCCACTGATCGTCGTGTTGATGCTGATCACCTACTTTCCGGCGCTCGTCGTGGCTTTGCCCGATGCCTTGATGGGTGCGGCGGCACCATGAAATCCAGCTTCGAGCACGGCAACGTCGCACGTGCCGTCTCGGTGGAAGACTTGCGCCGCATGGCCCGTTCGCGCCTGCCGCGTGCCGTCTTCGACTTCATCGACGGCGGGGCCTGTGACGAACGGACATTGCGTGCCAACCAGCGCGATTTCGACGACTTGACGCTGAAGCCGCGCTTCCTTCGCGATGTCGGCGTGACACGACTCGACGCCACCGTGTTCGGTGCGACCATCGCCGCACCACTGATCATCGGTCCGACGGGACTCGCGACCCTGACCTGCCCCGACGCCGATCGAATACTGGCGACCGAGGCGGCCGCCGCGGGCATTCCTTTCGTGCTCAGCACCGGATCGGGCAACACGATCGAGGAAGTCGCCGGCACCGGGCCGGGCCGGCGCTGGTTCCAGCTCTACGTGTTCAAGGACCGCTCGCTCACCGACGGCATGATCGCCCGGGCGGCCAGGGGCGGCTACGAGGCCCTGGTGGTCACGGTCGACGTGCCTGTCGTCGGCAAGCGCGAACGCGACAGGCGCAACGGCTTCACGGTTCCGCTCGCGCTCACGCCGCGCAGTCTGCTCGATTTTGCCGCGCATCCGCGCTGGTGCTACACGACGCTGCGTCACGGCATGCCGGC